>CAYFSD010000107.1:1901-6354 GCA_964345705.1 uncultured Desulfohalobiaceae bacterium | reverse complement strand
TCCCTGGCGTTGCCGCAGTTCTGGGGGTCATTGAGCGCGGCCTCGGCCAGCTGCGGGACCTCGTCCTCGCTCACCCCGAGATCGGCCAGGGAGGGGATGCCGATGTCCTCCGCCAGGTCGTAGATGGCCTGGGCACCGAGCTGGCAGGCCTCGCGGTCGGACAGGCCGCCGACCTCCACGCCCAGGGCCTCGGCGATGCGGCGGAACTTGCCGGGGTTGCCGATCCAGTTGTACTCCATGAAGGCGCCCAGGGTCGCGCCCACGGCCGGGCCGTGGTGGATCTGCGGCTTGATTCCGCCCAGGGTCTGGGTCAGGGCGTGGATGGCGCCCGCGCTCTCCGAGCCATAGGCGATGCCCGCGAGATGGGCGGACATGGCCATGCCGTAGCGGGCCTCGATGTCCTGGCCGTTGCCCACGGCGCGGCGCAGATACTGGGCCCCGTACTCGATGGCCAGCAGGGCCGCCGCGTCCGTCTGGGGCTGGGCCCAGTGGCAGGTGTAGCACTCAATGGCGTGGCACAGGGCGTCCATCCCGGTCCCAGCCGTGATATAGGGGGGCATGGACACGTGGAGGCGCGGATCCACGATGGCGATGTGCGGGGACAGCAACGGCCCGCCCACGTTGAACTTGAACTTGCGGGCCGGGTCGGTGATCACCGCCCAGACCGTGATCTCGCTGCCTGTGCCCGCGGTTGTGGGCACAGTGATGAGGGGGGCGATGCGGCGCTCCAGGTCCCGCTTCTCCGCCTCCCAGTCCAGGACGCTGCCTTCGTGGGTCGCTTCCACGCCCACTCCCTTGGCCGTGTCCATGGAGCTGCCCCCGCCGAGGCCGATCAGGCCGTCGCAGCCGTTGTCCTTGTACACCTGGGTGGCGCTGCCCACGGTCTCCACATAGGGGTTGGGCACCACCTGGTCGAAGACGGCGTAGGGATAGCCGCCCTGCTCCAGGACGGCGGTCACGTGGTCCAGCAGGCCGGCATTGACCACACCGGGATCGGTGACGATCAAGGGCTTCTTCACCCCGAGCTCGGCCAGGGACTGCGGCAGGGACTGGAGCGCGTCCACTCCGTGCCTGGTCTTGGTGATGCACTGGTGCTCGCGGGTCTTGTAGTAGTTATCCATGGTGTCTGCCTCCTTGTTGGTTTGCAACGATTCAGCACATTGATCCGACCCCGGGGTCGTTGTGGTGTTGGAGTGGTGAATCGTTCCGTTGGTTTTTCTGTTGCGTGCTCTATTCCGAAGGGCTCAAGGTGAAGCGCGGCTCACCGCTGATGCCGAGCCGCTGCAGGGTGTCCTCCCTGGGGCGGCCCTCCTCGGTCCATCCGCGCAGGGCGTAGTAGTCGGAGCGCATGTACTGCATATCCTCCTCGCTGATGCGGTGGCCCTTGTACGGGCCGCTGGGCAGGGGCTCCTTGACGAAGCGCCGGGGCAGGGTGTCCTGGCTGGGATCGAGCCCCTCCCGCAGGTTGAACAGGCGGGTCAGGTTCCAGATCCGCTCCCCGAGGCGATCGAAGGAGGAGGCCGTAAGATCCAGGCCTGCGGCGGCGTTGGCCATGGCGGCGTAGGTTTCGGGCTGGATGCCCATGCCGCCGAAGTCGCATTTGACCAGGGTGTCCGTGCCGGCCAGGTTGTTCTGCATGGCGATGAGGATCTCCGCCTTGCCCTGGACCTCCGTGGCCTTGACCTGTCGGCCTTCCCACTCTCCCTCGGTGACCTCCAGGGGAGCGGGTAGGCCCCGCTGGTGGCATCCGCCGCGATCGGCGGTCATGAAGGCCAGACCCGTGCCGGGGGCGCCGCGCGGACCCCAGGCCGGGGATTCCAGGCCCTTGACGTGCAGGGCGAATGCCCGGGCCTCTTCCCCGAGCTCCTCGGAAGCGCGGCGAACGCCCCGGGACAGCAGCTCGCCGAGCTCGCCCTGTCTGTGGGCCAGGGCCCGGATGAGGTGTTCCGCGGCCTCCACATTGCCGAATTCGAGCCGGATGCCCTCGGGAGGCTCGATCAGGCCCTTCTGCGCCGCCTCCATGGCGAAGGCGACGACCCCGCCGGTGGACATGCTGTCCAGGCCCAGGCGATCGCAGAGCTTGACCAGGTGGGCCACGGCGCGGATATCGCTGATCCCCAGGTTGGAGCCGATGAGCGCGGCGGACTCGTACTCCACGATATCCGTGATCGTGCCGGCGTAGCGCCCGGTCCGGACCGCGCCCACCTTGCTGCAGCGGATGGGGCAGCCCATGCAGGCCGCGCTCTTGAGCCACAGATGCTTTTGCTGGGCGGTCTCGTCGATCTTGTCCGCATCCTCGTAGGTGCCGTCCGCGAAGTTGCGGCTGGGCAGCAGGCCGGTTTCGTTGGCGAAGCCGATGGCGTTGGCCGTGCCCGAGTCGATGAGGGCCTGGATGTCCTCCGAGGCGTCCAGCTCGGCCTGGGCGTTCCGGACGGCATCGCGGAAGGCCTTTGAATCGCGGACAGCGACCTTCCCGCTGCCCCGCGCGGACACGGCCTTGAGATTCTTGGAGCCCATGACCGCGCCGGCCCCGCCGCGCCCGGCCTGCCGGTTGTACTCGCAGCTCACCAAAGCGAAGGGGACCAGGTTCTCCCCGGCCTGGCCGATGGAGAGGATGGCCAGGCTGGCGTCGCCTCGCTCCGCCTTGATCGCCTCGTTGGTCTCCAGGGCGTCCAGGCCCCAGAGGTGCTCCGCAGGCTCGAGACGGACCTCGCCGTCCTCGATCCGGAGATGGCAGGGCGCATCGGATTTGCCGGTCACGATGATCCCGTCGTATCCGCAGTACTTCATCTCCGGGGTGAAGAAGCCCCCGAAGTAGGAGTCCAGAAAGGTGTGGGTCAGGGGGGACTTGGTCACGAGGCATCCGCGCATGGCCGGGGCCAGGGTGCCGCTGAGCGGCCCGGACAGGAGCATGAGCACATTGTCCTCCGCCAGGGGATCGGTCCCCGGGGGCAACAGATCATAGAGCAGCTTGGCCCCGAAGCCCTTGCCTCCGACATACTCCCGCACCAGCCACTCCGGGAGGGCGAGGTCGCGGTGCTCGCCGCTGGTGAGATCCACGTGCAGCAGTTTTCCCGTATATCCGTACATCATGACCACCTCCCGGGGATGATTTCCAGCGCGCCCGTGGGGCAGGCCTCGACGCATTGCGGCTCTCCGCCGCACAGGTCGCATTTCACTGCTTTCCCGAGGTCCGGGTCGAGGAAGACGACCCCGCGAGGGCAGTACTTGGCGCACAGGCCGCAGCCGATGCAGGTGTCGGGATCCACTTCGCGGGCGCCCGTTTCCTCATTGAGGCTTATGGCCCCCGTGGGACAGACGTTCTGGCAATAGGGGTTGGCGCACTGTTCGCAGACTACGGGCTCGTGCACCAGGTTTTCCTGGAAGGCCAGGATTGAGAGCACGGACCGTCTGGGATTGTACCCGCCGCAAATATGCTGCGAGCAGACCAACTGACAGATTCTGCATCCGGTGCAGCGATCGAAATGCGTTATGATCGAGGTGGAAATAAGCCATCCCTCCTTTCTTTCTGAAAAATGGATGCATCTTGAAAGGCAAGACGTCACAAGAAACTATTTTACATTAGCAAAAAAAAGAAGTGTGTCAACGCGGAAGGGAAAAAGATCTTGTTGATTAATCAATGGAAAAGGGAAGTCAAGGAAAGGAGAAGGAAGGGACGGAAGTAGAAGGGATGGATTACAAGTCGTGGGACTGAAGATTATTCAGGATCGTGTTCTGGATACGACGCAGGTGCTCCACATCTTCCAGGGACAGACCCTCGAAGGCCTTTTCGCTGAATTCGTCCACGGTCTCCGTCAGCGGCTCCTTGAGCTCCCTCCCCCGCTGGGCGAGGTGGATATTGGAGCGCCGCTTGTCCCGGGAATCAGGCTCTCTGCGCACCAGCTCCTTTTTTTCCAAAAGATTGATGATGCGGGTGATGGTGAACTTGTCCCGGCCCGTGCGCCTGGCGATCTCCGCGTGGTTCAGCCCGTCCTCTTCCCACAGGCAGCACAGCACGGACCATTGTTCCGGGGTGATGTCCAGGCGGGAGGTGTGCAGGACGCGGTAGAGCGCCGTCTTGAGATGCATGGAAGTGCGGATGATCAGGTAGTAGGTGGACTGGTCCAGAGGGAAGGACTGATGAAGCTTGCTCATAGACCGTTGAGGAAGGGAAGGCCGCCCGGATGGGACGGCCTGTCTGAAAGGGATTTTTTCAATAGGCTGTTGTGCCGTGATGGCGGAGAGGGAGGGATTCGAACCCCCGGGGCGGAGACCGCCCACCCGATTTCGAGTCGGGCCCGTTTAGCCTGACTCCGGCACCTCTCCGCTGGATAGCCGCGATTGTCCTTGTCCTGGCGGCGAAGGACGAGTCGTGCGAAGCGGGACGCACGCCATGGTAGGAAAAGGCGCGAGCCGCACCTCTTCGCGCATACAACACGATGCGGCATTTTTC
>CAYFSD010000107.1:0-1801 GCA_964345705.1 uncultured Desulfohalobiaceae bacterium | reverse complement strand
CCGCCTGGAGCTGAAGAAGTCCCGGAGCAGGGTGCCGCAGGCCTCGGCCCTGACCCCCTCCTCCCACCAGAAGTGATGGTTGAGCCAGGACAGGGCCTCGGGGTAGGCCAGTCTGGAAACCACGGCCCCGGACCGGGGATCCCTGGCCCCGAAGACAAGGCCCGCAACACGGGCCTGGGTCAGGGCGCCAAGGCACATGAGGCAGGGCTCCAGGGTGCAGACAAGGATAGTGCCCGGAAGGCGGTAGTTGCCCGTGTGCCCCGCCGCCTGGCGGAGGGCGAGGATCTCCGCGTGGGCCGTGGGGTCGCTCAGGCCGATGGGCCGGTTGAAGGCGCGGGCCAGGACGGAGCCGTCCGCGTGGAGCAGCACCGCGCCCACGGGGACCTCGTCGCGGTCTCGGGCCTCGCGGGCCTGGTCCAGGGCCAGGTCCATCCATTCCGCGAGCTGCTGGCTGGAGGGAAAGGGACTTGTCATAGCAAACCGGGTGCTAGCCCGGGAGCGAATGCAAGTGGGCCACGGCGTTGGCGAAGAGGGCGGTCCCGGGCGGGCCGTCCTCTCCCCGTGTCCACTGCGGATGGTTGGTGGGATGATGGAAGGCCTCCGGATGGGGCATGAGCCCGAGGATGCGGCCGGTGGGGTCGCACAGGCCGGCGATGGCCCGGGGCGAGCCGTTGGGGTTGGCCGGATAGCGCGAGACGGCCCGGCCGGCGGCATCGCTGTAGGTGAGGGCGATCAGGCCCTCGTCCTCGAGGCGGTCCAGGATGCTCTCCTCGCGGGGAACCAGCTTGCCCTCGCCGTGGCGCACCGGCATGTGGAGCCGGTCCAGCCCGCGGGTGAAGACGCTGGGGCTTTCGGCATGGCAGCGCAGATGGACCCATCGGTCCTCGAAGCGGGCGGAGTCGTTGTGGCTGAGGCTGACCAGCTGCTTTGCTTCCTCGCCCGGCAGGGCGGGGAGCAGGCCGAGCTTGGCCAGGAGCTGGAACCCGTTGCAGATGCCCAGGATGATCCCGCCGCGTCGGTGCAGCTCCCGGATATCCTCCAGCAGGGAATGCCCCTCCGGGGTCCGGGAGTGGGTGAAGCGGGCCGCCGCGGCCTGGGCCGCGCCGAGATGGTCCCCGTCCAGGAAGCCTCCGGGGAAGAGGAGGAAGTTGTGCTCCGCGATGCGCACGGTTCCCTGGATCAGGTCCGCGAAATGGCAGACCGTGGCCTCGTCCGCTCCCGCGATGCGGGCGGTGTGAGCGGTCTCCCGCTCGCAGTTGGTGCCGTGGCCGGTGAGGACCAGGGCCTTGGCTTGTGCCATGGGCTGCTCCCGAATGGTTTGGCCGGTGTTTTCGAGGAAGAATGCTGCTGGGGCTGCGCAAAAGGAACGAATGCCTCGCAAAAAGGATCATGCCGGAAGATGCAGACTACCCGGCCCCTTCGCCGGACGTCAAGCAAGCAAGGGCGGACAAGAGCACGTGGACTTTTCCGCGGCAACACGTTATAGGGTGTGCGTTTGGCAAGGGTTCTCCGGGGAGAGGCATCGAGGGGTTTCAAGGAAGGCGCTTGGTCCCGGCAGTGGGGCCTTGGGCTTTCGTTGTGGCGATTTGCCGGCGCTTCTCGCCTCTCTGTTCCAGGGGGCGAGCGAGGGGAGCCCGTATCCGGAGGGGTCGGTCTCGAATCAGCAAACCAAGGGTAGAAGCGGCCATGGCAACGAAGTTTATTTTCATCACCGGCGGGGTTCTTTCCTCCCTGGGCAAGGGGCTTGCCGCGGCCTCCATCGGCACCCTGCTCCAGGCTCGGGGGCTGAAGGTGACCATCC
>CAYFSD010000106.1:0-6400 GCA_964345705.1 uncultured Desulfohalobiaceae bacterium | reverse complement strand
AAGATTGCCCGCATAATAGAGGTGCAGCGGCGGATTGGGGATGTGCCGCAGGCGGACGGGGTACTCCGGATCCGAGTAGGGCAGAACGGCCATGTTCTCGCGCAGGGCGAGCTCCCATTCCTTCCAGGCCCCGGCGTGCCACTTTTCTTGCCGGAAATTGTCTGCTACATTGCGATCCGTTATTCCTAGGGAGACCCACTCCAAGGGGGTCTGTACGGCCCGCTCGGCGCTGCCGTAGTGCTCCAGGAGGCGCTTGCACCCAGCGTTCCCCAGCCCGGGGGTGTGCGCGAGCCTCAAGCCGGCCCAGAACTCGGATGTACGGGTGTGTTGTGTCTCCGCCACGCCGCCTTCCTCGGAGTGCGCCGCAGGAGTTGCCCCCGCGGCCGGGTTGCCCTGTCACGACAGGGAATCATAAGGGAAACCGCGGGCTTTTTCAATAGTCCGAGCCATGGCGACGGACCGGACCGGATCGAGACAAGCTGACGGAGTGGCCCATGGAGGCGACGATTTTCGGGTTGAGCGCATATCTCGGCTTGCTGTTTCTCACGGGCAGCCTGGTGCTCGGCGCCATGACGGCGGCTTTCGTAATGCAGGCGATCTTCGGGCTGGGACGGGGCAAGTTCTGGGACAAGCTTGCCCGGCAGCTCGCCGCCATGGGGGTGAAGGGCCTGCTGGGCTTCCTGCTGCTCTTGGCGCCGGCCGTTGTCTGGCTGAGCGGTCTGGTGGAGATCCCGGACGGTCTCGCCTTGGGGCCGAAGGGACGCCTGCTCCGCGATGCTTTGCTTCCCCTTCTTTCCGGATGGCTGGGATTGATCATCTATTCCGGCTCCTGGATCCAGCTTCGCCATAACAGGCCGTTGCATCGTGTCCTGGGGGGAGTGAGTCTTGTGGCCGTGCTCGCGGGTACCTATTGCACCATGAATGTCCTGGCTCTGTGGGCTTCCTGGGCGGAGCCCGCCGCGGGCGGCCCGGCCTGGGAAAAGATGTGGCTTCCGGCCCATTGGACCATCTGGCCGGCTTTTGCCGCCATTGTGGGCAACGGGATCGGCGCGGCCGGAGCTCTGGGCATGGGCTATCTGGTCCTGCGCAGGAACAAAGACGACTTCGGCAGAGACTATTATCGCTTCGCCCTGCCCCAGGCTGCGCGCTGGGGGCTGGTCCTGTTGCTGCCCGTGGCCATCACTGCGGGATGGCTCGCATGGCGCGGCGTGACCTGGACCCCCTTCTCCGCGGCGCATCTGGGTGGTGTCGGTGTGGCGGCCCTGGTCGGGGTGTGGCTCAATGTGCGCGTCATTCGGAGCCGCCATCCGCTTCGGCTCAAGGGCAGCGTCTTTGCCGCGTGCCTGTTGGCTTGGATCCTCGATGCGGCGCTGGTGCTCTTTTTCCTGCGGCAGAGCGGGGGGATCTAGCGTCGTGTTCCTGAAATAAGCATTGAGAATTTCTTCGCGGGCTATTTTTTCACTTCCAAGCGGAGGTTCTGGATTTTCTATCGCTCCTCGCGCGGGGACCCTCAACCCCGCGGTACTTTCTGTATCGATACCCGCCCTGATTGAGACGGATTCTAGAAAGGTGAGAGCAGTGTTCCACCCACGCGACGACCGAAGAAAATCCTCAGAACCTCCGCTCGAGCGAGCGTTCAAAAACAGCCCGCGAAGAAATTCTGTCTGATCCAAATGGACTTATTTATTTCCGGACGCCAAACTAGGCGAAACTCAATCCTGGTCGGGGGAGCTCCAGAGCACGTCGGCAAGGATGTACGCGATCAGGGCGGGGGCGTAGGAGAAGGCGATGATCAGGGCGTTGGTCAGGTCCAGGGGATTGAAGGAGCTTAGCATGGCCATGAAGCCCTGGCTCAGCCAGACCGATACGGCCCCGAGGGCGAAGGAGAGGGTGATGAGACCGGCCCAGACGGCGGCGAAGACCCTCAGGGCCCGGAGTAGGCGGTTCATGAGGCATTGCCCGTGTTGACGGTTTTCGCGGACTGGGTCGCTCCTGGACGCGAAGGGACGCTCACTCCGCGTCCTTATCGAAGAGCCCCCCAATAATGGACTGGATCCGCTCCGCCTCCGCACGCGGATCCGCGGCAGCGGTGATGGGCCGGCCCACAACGATGTAGTCCGCCCCGCGCTGGAAGGCCTCTTCCACATTGACGGCGCGTTTCTGATCGTCGGCTGAGTCGTTGGTTCCGGGCCGTATGCCGGGAGTGACGATGAGGAAGCGATCCCCCAGCTCCCCGCGCAGGTCCGAGGCCTCCATCCCGGAGGAGATCACTCCGTCGCATCCCGCCTCCAGGGCGCGGCGGGCCCGGGAGAGGACCACCTCCCTGATGTCCGCCCGGAATCCAAGGTCCTCCATGTCCGCCTGATCCAGGCTGGTCAGGGCGGTGACCGCCAGGATCCCCACGCCGTGCTTCTCCCTGGCTCCAGCCCGGAGCATGGCGTCATTGCCGTGGATTGTGGCGAATGTGGCCCCCACGTGCCGCAGCTGGCGCACTGCCTTGGCCACGGTCTCGGGCACGTCGAAGAACTTCAGGTCCACGAAGATCTTCTTGCCCTGATCCGCGAGCCACCGGGCCAGCTCGAAATAGCCCCCGGCCATGAACAGCTCCAGCCCGATCTTGTAGAAGCTGACGCTGTCCCCGAGCTCCCGGACCAGCTCCCGGGCGCGCTCGGTGTTCGGCACGTCCAGGGCGACGATGAGGCGTTCCCGGCTGGGGATGGGCTTTTGGGATAGAAAGCTCTTCGACGCTTGGGTCATGTCGGGGCTCCTGCATTCTGGGCGGGACGTTCGTCTCTTTTTTCCCCGCATGGGAGGCAACGGGAAAAAATGCAAAAAAAGGGTCGGCGCAAGCCGACCCGCGAGGGAAATGGTGCCGGGGGCGGGAGTCGAACCCGCACGGACCGCTAGGCCCGCGGGATTTTGAGTCCCGTGCGTCTACCAGTTCCGCCACCCCGGCTGTATAAGACAAATAATTCTAGGCAAGCAGGGACAACCTGTCAAGCCGGGAGCCCGGAGCACGGTTTGTGCCGCGGGCCCTGACGTGCTAGTTTAACCAAGGACAAGAACGGGCGGCAGGCCCGAAAGCGTGGATACTTCAGCCCCGCGGAGCGCATGCATGAAACTGGACGAGAGCTATATCAGTCAGCTCAAGGAATATATCAAGTCCGGGCAACTGGCCCAGGACTTCGAATACTCCCCGGAAGAGCGACGCTACGAGATCCTGGACTTCATGGAGATGCTCATGGAGCTGGGTGAGGTCGCGGACGAGGCGGCCACGGCGATCATCTTCAAGAATTCTCAGCTCGGGGCATTTTTCGGGCAGAACGACCAGAAGTAGCGCGGAGCCAGATCCGGGCTGGTCCGGTAGCGTGTTTCCCGGACAAGACGCCACCCTTCGGGCGGGCTCTGCCCTTGGGGGAAGGGGGAGCCGCTGAAGACCACGGCGAGCCCGTCGGGCTTGCAATAGGGCTCCACGAGCTGAAGAAAGCGGTCCCAGCGAGCGGTCCCGCGACCCAGAAGGACGTCAGCCCTGTTCTTTTCCGGGGGCAGGTCCTCGAGGCGGGACTGCACCGCCTCGGTGTCCGGCAGCCGGAGACGGGAGAGGACGAAGCGAAGGAAGCTGTGGCGCTTGCCCCGGGGCTCCAGCATCACATAGGTCCCGGCCCGACGCAGGATGCGGTAGGGTATCCCCGGAATCCCCGCTCCCGCCCCGATGTCCAGAATACGGGGCCGCGGCCCTGGACCAACGGCGTCCAGGAGCTCCGCGAGAAAGAAGCTGTCCAGGACCAGCTTGGTCATCACTGTTTCCCAGTCCCCAGCACTCACCAGATTCATTCGTCGGTTCCAGCGAAGCAGACAGCCCACGTACAGGGCCAGCTGCTCCGCCTGCTCCGGAGTGACGGGCTTCCCGGCATGCTCCCGCGCCGCCCGGCGGATATCCTCGGCGGAGAAGGGGTGATCGCCTGTGTCAACGTGCATGTCCAACCCTTTACCTTATTCGGCGAAACGGTTACAAGGGTCTGCTGAGCCCGGAGGGGATCGGATATCTCCTCCGGGGTCCGAGATCGAGGAGACGGGACAGATTCTCAGCGCGAACACGGAGAGGATATGACGGAGACAAATGCGGAGAATGCGCCCCTGGCGGTGCTCTTTCCCGGCCAAGGTTCCCAGGAAAAGGGCATGGGCCGGGACATGGCCGAGGCCAACAAGGAAGTCATGCAGCTCTGGGACAAGGCGGAGTCCATCACCGGCGCCGCGCTCAGGGACATTTACTGGGACGGGGATCAGGAGGCAATGGCCGAGACCCGGTATCTGCAGCCCGCTCTGACCGTGATCGGGCTGGGGGTCTGGCTTTGCTATCCCTTTCAGCGGAAGCCGGACTACCTGGCCGGACACAGCGTGGGTGAATACCCCGCCCTGGCCGCGGCCGGGGTTCTGGAGCCGGAGGACGTCCTGGAGCTGGTAGCCCTGCGCGGCCGCCTCATGTCCGAGGCCGGCGAGGATCGGCCAGGCAAGATGGCCGCTGTGCTCAAGCTGGAGCAGGGGACAGTGGAGGAGATCGTGGCCGAGGCCGCCTCCCTGGCCGGGGGCGAGTTGTGCATGGCCAACTACAACACGCCCCAGCAGCTGGTCATCAGCGGGTCCGCGGAAGCCGTGGACGCCGCCGCGGGCCTGGTCAAGGAGAGAAAGGGCCGAGCCGTCCCGCTGCCCGTGAGCGGGGCCTTTCATTCCCCCTTGATGCAGCCGGCGGCCAGGGAGCTCGCCGAATTCATGGATCGACTGCGCTGGAGCGACGCCAGCATCCCGGTGCACATGAACGTGAGCGCCCTCCCGGAGCGCAGCGAATCCGCCATCCGGGATCTTTTGAAGCGGCAGATCGTGTCCCCCGTGCTCTGGAGTCAGCTCATCCGCGACCAATGGGAGCGCGGGGTCCGGACCTGGCTCGAATTCGGCCCCAAGGGGGTGCTGACCAAGATGCTGCCCCACATTCTGGGCAAGTCCCAGGCTTACACCGCCGAGTGCATCGATTCCCTGGACAAGCTGTAGCCCATTTTCCACGGGCAGTTCCCTGATGGGACCATTCTGGTTGTTCCGGGGCGGCCAGGCGGCATATGGCAAAATGATCGACGCGGTTGGAGACGCACCAAGCAATGCACGCCAAGCACTATATACGGGATCTGCTGGAACAGGCGCTGTTGCAGGAAGGCCTGACCTGGCCGGAGAAGGCCATGGTGGAGCCGCCGCGGGAGGAGGAACACGGGGATATGGCCAGCAACGCGGCCCTGGTCCTGGCGTCCTCCTTGGGCCGTAAGCCCCGCGAGCTGGCCGAGTCCCTGCGGGAGAAGATCGCCGGAGACGAGCTCCTGGAGCGGGTGGAGGTCGCGGGGCCCGGATTCCTGAATTTCTTTCTCAGGCCCGGCTTCTGGCACCTGGTTCTCTCCGACGTCTTCGAGCAGGGGGAGCGTTTCGGCGCCTCGGACGCGGGAGGCGGGGAGCGGGTGCTCGTGGAATACGTTTCCGCCAATCCCACCGGCCCACTGCACATCGGGCACGGCCGCGGCGCGGCCGTGGGGGACAGCCTGGCCCGGATCCTGCGATTCACCGGTCACGAGGTGGCCACGGAATACTACATCAATGACTCTGGTCGCCAGATACAGATCCTGGGCCGGAGCATCCTCTACCGCTATCTGGAGCTTCGGGGGGAACGTTCGGAGCCCCTGCCCCAGGAGTGCTATCAGGGGGAATACATCCGCGATCTGGCCCGGGAGCTGACGGAGCTTCGCGGGGAGGAGCTCCTTCGCGCGGACCGTGAGGCGGCGGAGACCGAGTGCGCCGATTTCGGTCTCAGGCGCATGCTGGAGCAGATTCAGTCCGATCTGCGTGAGTTCGGCGCGGTCCACGACATCTGGTTCCGGGAAAGCAGCCTGACCCACGGGGAGACGATGCAGCAAACCTTCGAGGCCTTGAGGCAGCGGGACCTGGTCTACGAGAGCGAGGGGGCCCTGTGGTTCGTCAGCTCCCTTTACGGGGACGACAAGGATCGCGTTCTGCGCAAGTCGGACGGGGAGCTGACCTATTTCGCCGCGGACATCGCCTACCACGCGGACAAGTTCCAGCGCGGCTACGACCGACTGATCAATATCTGGGGGGCGGACCACCACGGGTACGTGCCGCGGATGCACGCCGCGGCTCAGGCCCTGGGCCGCGACAGGGAGGACCTGCAGCTCTTGCTGGTGCAGATGGTCAATCTGCTGCGCGGCGGGGAATACGTCTCCATGTCCACGCGTGCCGGGGAATTCGTGACCCTGGCCGAGTTCTGCCGCGAGGTGGGAACGGATGCGGCCCGGTTCATCTTTCTGAGCCACAAGAGCGACAGCCATCTGGACTTCGACCTGGACCT
>CAYFSD010000105.1:3980-6403 GCA_964345705.1 uncultured Desulfohalobiaceae bacterium | reverse complement strand
GTGGGAAGGATAAAGTACGTATTATTCGGTTGAACCGAATTTCATAATCTGAAGGAGTGACGCTTTGAGTCAGGATCAGGAGCGAGCGATCCATATCCACGGCGTGGACGAGGGCCGACGCATCGAGTCCAGGGTGCTGGAGGAGCGGATCCAGCAGGCAGTGGTCCACGGATATACGCGCCTTGAGGTCCACGCCCTGGGGCACCACGGCATCGGGGGACGGCTCTGGCGGGCCGGGGACAATGAGGTGGAGGTCACTGTTCACGGTCCCCCGGGCCAGCGGCTGGGCTCCATGGGGTCCCCCACGACCCGCATTCTGGCCCTGGAGCACGCCTCGGACGACGTGGGCTGGCTCAACGCGGGGGCGGACATCACGGTCCGCGGCCACGCGAGCAACGGGGTGGCCAACGCCATGGCCCAGGGCCGGGTGAGCATCGGGGGCAACATCGGCTCCCGGGGCATGACCATGACCAAGCACAATCCCCGCTTCGATCCGCCGGAGCTGTGGGTGCTCGGCTCGGCGGGGGACTATTTCGCCGAGTTCATGGCCGGAGGGGTGGCCGTGATTTGCGGGCATGAGCCCCAGGATCCGGAGAACATCCTGGGCTATCGTCCCTGCGTGGGCATGGTGGGCGGCAAGATCTACTTTCGGGGGCCCCACCGTGGCTACAGCCATGCGGACGCCAAGCAGGTGCCTGTCAGCGACGAGGACTGGCAGTGGCTGCGGGAGAACCTCGCCGCCTTTCTGGAGCGCATCGGCCGGACCGATCTCTTCGACACCCTGGCGGACCGCGAGGCCTGGCAGGTGCTTCAGGCCCGCAGCCCCTTCGACAAGAGCTCTCGGGCCAAGCAGTCCATGCAGGCCTTCCGGGAAGGGGTCTGGGACCGGGAGCTGGGACAGGGCGGTCTCATCGGGGATCTGAGCCGGGCGGACCGAAGCCCCGTCCCGGTGATCACCACGGGCGAGCTGCGGCGCTTCGTGCCCGTGTGGGCCAATCGGAAGTACAGCGCTCCCTGCGAGGCCTCCTGCCCCACAGGCATGCCGGTGCAGGAGCGATGGCGCCTCATCCGGGAGGGGCGCGTGGACGAGGCGGTGGATCTGGCCCTGGCCTATACCCCCTTCCCGGCCTCCATCTGCGGCTATCTGTGTCCCAATCTGTGCATGCAGGGGTGCACGCGGGGCCAAAACGGCCTGCTCCCGGTGGATGTGTCCCAGCTGGGAAGAAAGAGCCTGGAGGCCAGGCCCTCCTCGGAGCTTCCGGAAGTCACCGGCAAGAGCGTGGCCGTGATCGGCGGCGGTCCGGCCGGGCTGTCCACGGCCTGGCAATTGCGGCAGCGGGGCCACAATGCCGTGGTCTTCGACCGCGGGGAGCGGCTGGGCGGCAAGATGAGCCAGGCCATCCCCGCCTCCCGCATCCCGGAGGAGGTGCTGGGAGCCGAGCTGGAGCGGATCCGCCAGGTCCTGCCCCACGTGCATCTGCAGCAGGAGCTGGGGCCCGAGGACATCGAGCAGCTCAAGCGAGACTACGACTATGTGGTCCTCGCCGTGGGGGCGCAGCAGGGCAGAAAGCTCCCTGTTCCCGGAAACGAGCTCCTGCTGCCCGCGCTGGAGTTCCTGCGCGACAGCCGCCGGGACCGCGCGGAGGTGGGCCGGCGCGTGGTGATCATCGGAGCGGGCAACGTGGGCTGCGACGCGGCCACGGAAGCCGGGCGCCTGGGCGCGGAGGAGATCACCCTCATCGACATTCAGGAGCCGGCCTCTTTTGGCAAGGAGCGGCGCGAGGCGGAGGCGGCCGGGGCCGTCTTCCGCTGGCCCGTCTTCACCCAGGAGGTGCGCGAGGACGGGGTGCTTTTGACCTCCGGCGAGCTCCTCCCCGCGGACACGGTGATCGTTTCCGTGGGGGACCAGGCGGAGACGGGCCTGCTGCCCGAGACAGTCCGGCAGGAGCGGGGCTTCATCCAGGTGGACCAGGACTACCGCACCTCCGATCCGGCGATCTTCGCCGTGGGCGACGCGGTGGGCCCGGGGCTTTTGACCCATGCCGTGGGAGCCGGGCAGCACGTGGCCCGCGCCATTGAGGGGCTCTCCATGGGCCGCGAGCCCGGTCCCGGCAAACGGGAAGTCATCGACACCTCTCGGATCCGGACGGAATACTTCGATCCCAGGATCCAGTCCCTGGACGGGATCCACGACTGTTCCACCCAGTGCGCCTCCTGCGGGGTGTGTCGCGACTGCGGGGTCTGCGCGGCCATCTGTCCCCAGGCGGCTATCTCCCGGGTGGACCTGGGGGCGGACGGCTTCGAGATGCGCGTGGACCCGGAGCGCTGCATCGGCTGCGGCTTCTGCGCCGGGGCCTGTCCCTGCGGCATCTGGGAGCTGGTGGAGAACGAGCCGCTGCCGGAGTAGGTTCGGTGTGTCGGTG
>CAYFSD010000105.1:0-3880 GCA_964345705.1 uncultured Desulfohalobiaceae bacterium | reverse complement strand
GTGAACAGCTGCAAAAAGGAAACGGAAAGGGAGGCAGGATATGAGAACTTTTCTCATGATCGGTAAATACACCATGCAGGCCATGGAAGAAGTCAGCGCGGAGCGAACGAAATCCGTGGAGAACTATATTAAAACGTTGGGCGGCAAGGTGAAGGCGATGTATGTGCTCCTTGGCGAGTACGACGTGGTCCTGATTGTGGAGCTCCCCAGCGAGGAAAAGGCGATCCAGGCCTCACTGGGCCTCTCCAGGAGCACCAATATCGCTTTCACCACCTATCCGGCGGTATCCGCGGAGGACTTCGACACCATCGCCCAGCAGTTAAAGATTTGATCCGTCCTCTCTCTGACGGGACCCTCTCGGCAAGGGTGCGCCATGATTGATTTTGCCCCGATTTGCAGGCAGAATCCCGGCATGGAGCAATTTACCTACGATGAGCTCTACGCCCTGTACTCCGTGTCCCACACCCTGGCCGGGGGCGAGGAATTCAAGGACCAGTTCTTCGGGGTGCTGCAGGTCCTGAGCGATCAGCTGGGCATGCACCGGGGGATGATTTCGGTTCTGGATTTCCAGTCCGGCCAGGCCTGGCTCGATGTGGCTCACCAGATGGATGTGTACCAGGATCAGGTGAGCTACGGCCCGGGCGAGGGCATCACGGGGAAGGTGGCTCAGACCGGGCGCCCCGTGGCAGTGGCCGATCTGGACAAGGACCCCCTCTTCCTGGACCGTACCGGGGCCCGCAAGCGGCTCAGGCGGGACCAGCTCGCCTTCCTCTGCGTGCCCATCTTCTACCAGGGCAAGGTGGTGGGGGTGCTCTCCGTGGACAAGCTGAGCCAGGAGGTGGAGGACCTGGACCGCGAGCTGGAGCTCTTGTCCGCTGTGGCCGACCTCATGGGCAAGGTGGTCTCCTTTCGGGCCGTGGAGGAGGAGAACCGGCGCCTGCGCTGGATCCTGGCCGAGTCGCGGCGCCCCAGGACCAATATCATCGGCCGGAGCAAGGGAATCCAGGAAGTGCTCCGGATGGTGGACCAGGTGGCGGACATCAGCTCCACGGTCCTCATCCAGGGCGAGACCGGAACGGGCAAGGAGCTCGTGGCCAAGGCCCTGCACGAGAACAGCAGCCGGGCCGAGGGCCCTTTTATTCAGATCAACTGCGCCGCCATGCCCGAGAGCCTGCTGGAAAGCGAGCTCTTCGGCCACGAGAAGGGCGCCTTCACCGGAGCCACCGCGCGGCGCAAGGGGTGCTTCGAGGAGGCCCACGAGGGGACGATCTTCCTGGACGAGATCGGGGAGCTCTCCTTTTTGGCCCAGGCCAAGCTGCTCCGGGTGCTGCAGGAGAAGGCCATCCAGCCCCTGGGCTCCTCCCGGAGCCGTACCGTGGACGTCAGGGTCCTGGTGGCCACGAACAAGGATCTGGAAGAGGCGGTGCGGCGGGGCGAGTTCCGGGAGGACCTCTACTACCGGCTCAACGTGTTCCCCATCTTCATCCCCCCCTTGCGGGAGAGGGGCTCGGACATCCTCATGCTCGCGGACTACTTCGTGGTCAAGTACTCCGACGAGTTCGGCAAGAACGTCAAGCGCATCTCCACCGCGGCCATCGACATGCTCCTCGCCTATCACTGGCCGGGCAACGTCCGGGAGCTGGAGAACTGCATGGAGCGGGCCGTCCTGCTGGCCACCGGGGACACCATCGAGACGAGCCACCTCCCCCCCTCCCTGCAGATGAAAACGGAGGGACCCACGGATCAGACCCGGGGCAAGCTGGAGGTCCTGGTGGACAATTTCGAGCGGGACCTGTTGGTGGACGCGCTCAAGGACGCCAGGGGGAATCAGACCCAGGCCGCGCGCCTGCTGGGGACCACCAAGCGGGTGGTGCAGTACAAGGTGGCCAAGTACGGCATCGACTCCCGGCGATTCCGGGAGAAGACCTGATCGGGCCGCGGTCGCGCCGGGAAAGGCCGTTCCGGCGGGGGACGCTCCCGCGCCCGATCCGGACAAGGCGAAACGGCACACGGGGTGCCCGGAGGTGCTCATGCGGATCGGCTTGGCGCAGATCAATCCCGTTGTCGGGGCCTTTGAGGGCAACTGCGAGCGGATCGTGCGCTATGCGGGGCTCGCCGCGGAAAGGGGCTGCGATCTGGTGGTCTTTCCCGAGATGGCCCTTGTGGGCTATCCCCCGCAGGACCTCCTGGACCGGAAGGGGTTCGTGGACGCGAGCCTGGCCCATTGGCGGCGGATCGCGGAGGCGAGCCGCGAGGTGGCCATCCTGTGCGGCGTGGTGGCCCGCAACCAGGCGGAGGGAGGCAAGCCCTACCAAAACGCCGCCCTGTTCTGCAGTGGGGGCCGGGTGGAGCGGGTGATCGCCAAAAGGCTGCTCCCCTCCTACGACGTCTTCGACGAGGAACGCTATTTCCAGCCGGGCACCCAGGCGGGAATAGTGGACTGCGGCGGGCTGCGTCTGGGAGTCACCGTCTGCGAGGACATGTGGGCCCGGGAATCCTCCACCTTCGGACGGCGCTACCGCGTGGACCCCGTGCGCGAGGTGGCGGAGGGCGCCGCGGACCTGGTGATCAACCTCTCCGCCTCGCCCTATCACGTGGGCAAGCAGGAGCAGATCCGCGAGCTGCTCGCCTCGCACGCCCGGGAGCACGGGGTCCCCATGGTCCATGTGAATCAGGTGGGGGGCAATGACGAGCTGGTGTTCCACGGCGGCAGCACGGTCTGCGACAGCCGGGGTCGGGTTGCGGCCAAAGGAGCGGATTTCGCCGAGGATCTGCTCCTGTGGGACAGCGAGGGCGCCGAGGAGACGCCGTCGCGGGAGGTTGCCCCCTCCAGGGAGGGTGAGATCCTGCGGGCCCTGGAGCTGGGCCTTGCGGACTATATAACCAAATGCGGCTTTCGTCGGGTGCTGATCGGCTTGAGTGGGGGTATCGATTCGGCTGTCACCGCCTGCGTGGCCGTATCCGCCCTGGGCCCGGAGAACGTGCGCACCGTGGCCCTGCCCAGTCCGTACAACGCCCCCGCCAGCCTGGAGCTGTCCCGGGAGCTCGCGGCGAATCTGGGCACCGTTCTGGATGTGGTGCCCATCGACGAGCTGTACCGCGAGGCGAATCAGGCCCTCGCCTCCGTTTTCCAGGGCCTGGAGCGGGACGTGACCGAGGAGAACATCCAGGCCCGGCTCCGCGGCCTCCTGCTCATGGCCGTGTCCAACAAGCTCGGGGAGCTGCTGCTCAACACCGGGAACAAGTCGGAGCTGGCGGTGGGGTACTGCACCCTGTACGGGGATATGAACGGGGGCATTTCCCTTCTGGGCGACGTGCCCAAGACCACGGTCTACGCCCTGGCCCGCCGGATCAACCAGGAGAGCGGCCTCATCCCGGAAGGGATCATTTTCCGCCCCCCTTCCGCCGAGCTGAGCCCGGGGCAGAAGGACGAGGACTCATTGCCCGCCTACCACGTGCTGGACGGCATCCTTTCCGCCTATCTGGAGGAGAACCTGTCCCTGGAGGAGATCGCGCAGCGGGGGTACGATCCCCGCACTGCGGAGTGGATCGCGCGGCGGGTCTACGCCAACGAATACAAGCGACGCCAGGGCCCGCCCGTTCTGCGCGTGACCAGCAAGGCCTTCGGGATGGGCAGGCGCCTGCCCATGGCCCACGGATACCGTGAAAGAGTGTGAGTGTGTATGTTTGCGCTGGAGGGGATATGAAGAAGATCGAGGCGATCATCAAGCCGTTCAAGCTGGACGACGTCAAGGAGCAATTGAGCGACTTGGGGATGCAGGGCATGACCGTGACCGAGCTCAAGGGCTTCGGACGCCAGAAGGGCCACACCGAGGTCTATCGGGGAGCGGAATACGTGGTGGACTTTCTGCCCAAGATC
>CAYFSD010000104.1:0-6508 GCA_964345705.1 uncultured Desulfohalobiaceae bacterium | reverse complement strand
AGATATGACGCAGCAGCTGCAACTGGTCAGTGAATTCGAGCCCCAAGGGGACCAGCCCCGGGCCATCGATCAGCTGGAGGAATATATTCGCTCCGGAGAGCGGAACACGGTGCTCCTGGGAGTGACCGGGTCGGGCAAGACCTTCACCATGGCCAACCTGATCCAGCGCTGTCAGCGTCCCACCCTGATCATGGCCCCGAACAAGACCCTGGCCGCGCAGCTGTACAACGAGTTCACCCAGCTCTTTCCCCACAACGCGGTGGAATACTTCGTCAGCTACTACGACTATTACCAGCCCGAGGCCTATATCCCCCAGTCGGATACCTACATCGAAAAAGACTCCTCCATGAACGACAATATCGACAAGCTGCGCCACGCAGCGACCCATTCCCTGCTCACCAGGCGGGATGTGATCATCGTGGCCTCGGTGTCCTGCATCTACGGGCTGGGCTCCCCGGAATACTACGAGCACATGGTGGTCCCGGTGAGCGTGGGACAGCAGATGAGCCCGGAGGAGCTCAAGCGGCGCCTGGTGGAGGTCTACTACGAACGCAATGACTACGACTTCCACCGCGGGACTTTCCGCTCCCGGGGGGACGTGGTGGAGGTCATCCCCGCGTACAGGCACGAGCAGGCGGTGCGGGTGGAATTCTTCGGGGACGAGGTGGAGGCGGTCCAGGAGATCAATCCCCTGACCGGGGAGATCCTGAGCGCCTTGAACCGGACGGTGATCTACCCCGCGAGCCACTACGTATCGGACAAGGAAAACCTGCAGCGGGCCATGGACGACATCCGGGAGGAGCTGCAGCACCGCCTGGCCTGGTTCCGGGAGAACAACATGCTCCTGGAGGCCCAGCGCCTGGAGCAGCGGACCATGCTGGACCTGGAGATGATCGAGGAGCTGGGGTACTGCAACGGGATCGAGAACTATTCCCGGCATCTGGACGGCAGGTTCCCAGGAACCCCGCCCTCCTGCCTGCTGGATTATTTCCCGGACGATTTTCTCCTCTTCCTGGACGAGTCCCATGTCTCCGTCTCTCAGATCGCGGGAATGTACAACGGGGACCAGTCCCGGAAAAAGACCCTGGTGGACTTCGGCTTCCGGCTGCCCTCGGCCCTGGACAACCGGCCGCTAGGATTCAACGAGTTCCTGGAGCGGATCAACCAGACGGTGTACGTCTCCGCCACCCCGGCGGAGTGGGAGAAGGAGCGCTCCAAGGGGCTGGTGGTGGAACAGATCATCCGGCCCACCGGGCTGGTGGATCCGGAGATCGTTATCCGCCCCACCGAGGGGCAGATGGACGACCTCATCGGCGAGTGCCGCAAGCGGCAGGAGAGCGGGGAGCGGGTGCTGGTCACCACCCTGACCAAGCGCATGGCGGAGGACCTGACCGAATATTTGCAGAACCGGGGTGTGCCCACGAAGTACATGCACTCGGACATCGACACCCTGGAGCGGGTGTCCATTGTCCAGTCCCTGCGTCAGGGCGACTTCGGCGTCCTGGTGGGAATCAATCTCCTCCGGGAGGGGCTGGACATCCCGGAAGTGTCCCTGGTGGCCATCCTGGACGCGGACAAGGAGGGATTCCTGCGCTCCACGCGCTCCCTGATCCAGACCGTGGGCCGGGCCTCGCGGAATGTGAACGGCCAGATCATCATGTACGCGGACCGGATCACCGGCTCCATGGAGCAGGCCAGGCAGGAGACGGAGCGGCGCCGCGGCATCCAGATGGAGCACAACCGCCACTACAACATCCAGCCCCAGACCATCCAGAAGGGCTGGCACAACCCCCTGTACCAGATAGGGGAGGAGACCGAGGCCAAGAGCGCCCTGGAAGTGGCGGAGGAGGAAGCCGTCTATTCCACGGATCCCAAGGAGCTGGCCCAGCGGATCAAGCGGAAGGAGCGGGAGATGCGGCAGGCGGCCCAGGATCTGGAGTTCGAGAAGGCGGCGGAGCTGCGGGACAAGATCGCGGATATGCGCGAGGTCCTGGTCAAGCTCTCCTGAGGGAAGAGCTCTTGCCCACGAAACACGCGAAAGAAGAGGAAAGGGATTGCCGCGAATCGCGCGAATCGTCGCGAATGCCAAGGGAAATCGAATTATGAGCCGGGAAGACATCGCGACCAGGGCGGACGAGCTGAGGCGGCTCCTGGAATACCACAACCACCGCTACTACGTCCTGGACGCTCCGGAGATCTCCGACGCGGAATACGACGCCATGTACCGCGAGCTGCAGGACCTGGAAGAGCGCTACCCCGAGATCAGGGTCCCCCATTCCCCCACGCGGCGCATCGGGGCGGAGCCCTCGGAGGCCTTCCGCCACCGCAGCCACTCCCTGCCCATGTCCAGCCTGGACAACGTCTTCGATCTCGCGGAGTGGGACAGCTACGTGCAAAGGATCCGGCGCATGCTCCCGAGCGAATCCTTCGCCTTCTGGGTGGACCCCAAGCTGGACGGGCTTGCGGTGGAGGTGATCTACGAGCGAGGCGCCTATGCCGCGGCCTGCACCCGAGGGGACGGGTATACCGGGGAGGAGGTCACCCGGAACATGGCCACCCTGCGCAATCTCCCCCTGCAGCTCCCCGCAAGCGGGAACAGGGAGCTGGAAATCCCGGAGTATCTGGAAGTGCGCGGAGAGGTGATCATGAGCCTGTCCGACTTCCAGCTCCTGAACAGGCACCAGGATGAGCAGGGCAGGCGGGTGTTCGCCAATCCGCGCAATGCGGCCGCGGGGTCTGTCCGGCAGCTGGATCCCGGGATCACCGCCTCCCGGCCGCTGCGCTTCTTTGCCTACGGCGTGGGGCTGGTCCGCTGGTCCGACGGCGACAGCAGATGGCTCACCCAGGAAGAGATCATGCACGGCCTGGCCGGGCTGGGGCTGAGCACCGTTCCCAAGGCTGGGCTCTGCCGGGACGCGGAGGAGGTGAAGGACTCTTTCCGCCGCCTGGAATCCGGGGGCCTGGATTTGCCCTATGAGGCGGACGGGGTGGTGGCCAAGGTGAATAGCCTGGACCAGCAGGAGCGCCTGGGATCCACAGCCCGAGCCCCGCGCTGGGCCATGGCCATCAAGTTCCGGGCCGAGCAGGCCGAGACGCTGCTGAAGGATATTCGGGTTCAGGTGGGGCGCACCGGGGTGCTGACCCCGGTGGCGCAACTGGAGCCGGTCTCCGTGGGCGGAGTGACTGTGTCCCGGGCCACCCTGCACAACGAGGACGAGATCCGGGCCAAGGAGCTGCTGATCGGGGACCGGGTCATCGTGCAGCGGGCCGGGGACGTGATCCCGGAAGTGGTGCGGCCGCTCAAGGACAAGCGAAGCGGCGGGGAGCGGGAGTTCCGCTTTCCGGACAGCTGCCCCCCCTGTGGCGGCCGCGTGGATCGGCTGCCCGGAGAGGTGGCCTACCGCTGCCTCAACACCTCCTGTCCGGCCCAGATCAAGCAGGCCCTGATCCATTTTGTGTCCAAGTCCGGGCTGGACATCGAGGGGCTGGGGAACAAGTGGATCGAGGCCCTGGTGGACCGGGAATACGTGGAGGACTTCGCCGATCTGTTCCAGCTGCGCAAGGAGCAGCTGATACAGATGGAGCGCATGGGGGACAAGCTCGCGGACAACATCCTGGACGCCATCGAGCGGGCCAGGCAGCAGGCGGATCTGCAGCGGCTGATTTCCGCCCTGGGCATCCGTCTGGTGGGCTCGGAGACAGCCAGGGTCCTGGCCTCCCATTACCGGGACCTGGATCAGTTGAGCGCGGCCTCGGAAGAGGAGCTGCAGCACATATCCGACATCGGCCCGGAGATAGCGGCCTCCATTACCTCCTACTTCGCCAACCCGGCAAATCGGCGGGTGCTGGATAAGCTGAAACAGGCCGGCCTGTGGCCGAAATCCGAAGAATCTCCGGAATCGGAGCAGGAGCAACACAATGTTCCCCTGCAGGGAAAACGGCTCCTCTTCACCGGCAGGCTGGGCGGGCTGACCAGGGACCGGGCGAAAGAGCTAGCCGAATCCGCCGGTGGGAAGATCGTGGGCTCTGTCTCCGGCAAGCTGGACTACATCGTGGTGGGCGAGGAGCCGGGGAGCAAGCTGGACAAGGCCCGGAAGGTCGGGGCCACCGTCCTGAGCGAGGACGATTTCCTCGACCTGGTGCGGGGGTGACTGGTATCGGTTATTGGTTATCAGTGAACAGTTGTCGGTTATAGGTTATCCGGCATTCTATCCGAAAAACAGGGAGAGACTATGAGCGGCACGCAAGTGATCATCATGGGCGCCGGTGGACGCATGGGGTCCACGCTCATGCGGCTGGCCCGAGAGGACCGGGATTTGCATTTGGTGGGGGCCGTGGAGCGCGCCGAGAGGCTGGAAGGCCTGCAGGGAGGCGACATCACCGCGGATTCGGACCCGCGGACCGTGTTTTCCGCCCATCCCGGAGCCGTGGTTGTGGACTTCTCCCATCCCCAGGCCACGGTGGAGACGGTGCGCGTGGCGGAGGAGAAGGGCAACCCCATGGTTATTGGCACCACCGGCTTTGACCAGGCGCAGAACGAGACCCTGCAGGAGGCGGCGATCCGGATTCCCCTGTTCATGGCCCCGAACATGAGCGTGGGGATCAATGTCCTGCTGGAGTTCCTGCCCAAGCTTGCCGCGCTGCTCGGTCCGGACTACGATCTGGAGATATCGGAGATTCATCACAAGCACAAAAAGGACGCGCCGAGCGGGACCGCGGTCAAGCTGGCCCAGAGCCTGGCCGAGCTGCGGGGCTGGGACGAGGGCAGCCTGCGCTACGCGCGCCAGGGCATGATCGGGGAACGGCCCGAGGAGGAGATCGGGGTCCAGACCCTGCGCGGAGGCGACGTGGTCGGCGAGCACACGGTGTATTTCCTGGGCCCTGGTGAGCGCATCGATCTGACGCACCGGGTCTATTCCAGGGACACCTTCGCCCAGGGGGCCCTGAGAGCGGCGAAGTGGCTGTCCGCGAAGGGCCCCGGCAGGATCTATTCCATGTCCGATCTGTTCGCGGATCTTGTGGGATAGATGGGAGGTGCTGCTTCGAATCCCGGGCCAAGCGGCCCCAAAGGCGGCGGGATGGAACCGCCGGAGCGGGAGGCCGGGCGGAATGAAACGACTGCTGCTGATCCCTGTGTGCTGCTTGCTTCTGTTGTACGCCATCCCCTCCTTCGCTGGCCCTGAGCAGGAGAGCCGCGAGGAGGGCATCTGGTCGGTGTTGCGGCCCGGCCTCAGCTTGGCCCGATTCAGCGCGGAGTACGAGCCCCTAAAGGGTTTGCGCGTGGAGGCGGAGGATCTCGGCCTCGTCGCGCTGCGCATCGACCCCCGGGCCTTCCGCTTTCGGCTCTTGAGCGCCTCGGAGCTGGACAGCGAAAGCCGGAGCCTGGAGGAGTGGACAAAGGACTTCGGCCTGGTCGCTGCGATCAACGCGGGGATGTTCTGGAGCGATCAGCGCACGAGCACCGGGTACATGCGCAATTACAAGCACCTCAATCAGGGCCGGATCCATCCGGACTACGGCGGCTTTCTGGTCTTCAATCCCAGAAACCGGGACGTGCCGCGGGTCCAGATCGTGGATCGCTCCCACCGTTCCGGGTGGAGAGAGGTGCTCGAGCAGTACGCTAGCGTGGTGCAGAGTTACCGCGTGGTGGGGCGCAATCGCGAGATCGCCTGGCACGGGGAGGGGGAGCGCTATAGCGCCTCCTTCATCGCCGAGGACGAGACAGGGCGGATCCTGTTCCTTTACAACCGAAAGCCCCTGTCCATGAAGCACTTCAGCCGGCTGCTTGTGGATCTGCCCCTGCGCATCGACGCATGCCTTTTCACCGAGGGAGGCCGTCATGCGGGCCTCTCGCTGGAGACATCCCTTATGGAGACGATGTGGCCCCGGAGCCCGGAAGACGCCTTCTGGTCCAGCCGGAAAAGGCCGCACATTCCCAACATCGTCGGGATTGAGCCCGAACAAAGGAGCACGGAATGGTCCGCTTTGGATATCGCACCCCCTGGATTGTGATGTGCCTTCTTCTCTTCATTCTCTTCGTCGCCTCTGCTCCCGGATTTGCCGCCGAGGCCGGAGAGGAGGAGATCACCGCCGCGATCCAGAAACAGTACCAAAACATCGAGAGTTTCCGGACCGAATTCACCCAGGAGCTGATCAACGCTTCCAGCCAATCCAGCGAGGAACGCAGCGGCCGCATCGTGTACCAGCGACCGCGCCGCATCCACTGGGAAACACGGTCCCCGGAGAAGGAGGTCCTCATCCTGAACGAGGATACCGTCTGGGACTATTATCCCGCGGAAGCAGTGGCCTATCGCTATTCCCTGGGCCAGAAGTTCGATTCCCAAACCATGCTCCGGTTCATTTCCGGGGACGTGGACCTGCGCCGGGAATTCAACGTGCAGCGCCTCGAGCCGGAATCAGGGGACCGGGAGCTCATTCGGCTCAAGCTCGTGCCCAAGGATCCGGATCCCAGCCTGGTGGAGGCGGAGCTCCACGTGGATACGGAGGA
>CAYFSD010000103.1:0-6530 GCA_964345705.1 uncultured Desulfohalobiaceae bacterium | reverse complement strand
AGAATTTCTTCGCGGACTGTTTTTTCACTTCCAAGCGGAGGTTCTGGATTTTCTATCGCTCCTCGCGCGGGGACCCTCAACCCCGCGGTACTTTCTGTATCGATACCCGCCCTGATTGAGACGGATTCTAGAAAGGTGAGAGCAGTGTTCCACCCACGCGACGACCGAAGAAAATCCTCAGAACCTCCGCTCGAGCGAGCGTTCAAAAACAGCCCGCGAAGAAATTCTGTCTGATCCAATTGTTTTTATTCTTTTTTTTGGACATCTTATTAAAACCCGTGGTGCGTGGGGAGCAGAAAGTTGAACGCCAGGGAGCCCAGGCACAAAAGGAAGATGCAGATGGTCAGGTGCGCCGGTTTCCTTCCCTTCCACCCGATGGCCAGCCGCTGATGGAAGAGATAGGCGAACAGGAGCCAGATGAGGATGCTGATCAGCTCCTTGGGATCCCAGGAGAAGGCGTTGCCCCAGGTGAATCCGGCCCAGATGAACCCGGAGAGCAGGCCCAGGGTGAACAGGGGGAACCCCAGGCTCACCGTGATGCTGTTCATCCGGTCGAAGGCGTCCAGGGACGGGATGTCCCTGCGGAAGGGGCCAGGCTTTCTCTTTTCCTTGAGCTGTCGGTTCATGTAGAGATAGAAAAGACCCGCCCCGAATCCCAGGGCCAGGAAGGCCAGGCTGAGGAAGAGGGCCCCGATGTGCAGCCCGAACCACAGGGTGCTGAGCGTCGTGGGAATGCTCAGCGGCTTCGTGGTGATCAGGATGGACGGGGTGAACAGGATCAGGGCCAGTGGGGCGGCGGTCAGGGCCATGAACTGCAGCCTGAGACGCCACCAGATCAAAAGATAGATCAGGAGCAGGCTCCAGGCCAGCAGGCTGAAGTAGAAATGGCCCTGGGAGATCGCCTCCTGGGGATTCACCGTGATCTTGAGCCCCAGGCCCAGGGAATGCAGGCAGAAGCCGAGGATGGTGCTCCAGACGGCGCACCGCTTCAGGGCCGGATTGTGTCTCAGGACACCGGCCAGAAAGACCAGGGCGCCGAGGAAATAGAGCAGGGCGATCCCCATGTCCGCAAGACTAGAGAAGCTCATCGACCACCGTCCCGATTTCGCTGTGCAGATCGGTGGGGAGCCTGTCCCGCAGCAGCCGGGTCAGCTCCTCGCGCTGCCCCTCGCGCAACGCCTGAAGGACGTCGTCCTCGCACAGGGAGTGGAACACGGCCCTGTTGCTTTCCCCGTCCAGACCCAGGGCCAGGATCCCGGGCCGGAGCCTGCCCAGCAGCCGGGTCAACCGGCCGTATTCCGGGCCGATACAGTCCCCGAGACGCTCCCGCACCCTGCGGGACAGGGCGGGGCTCGCCCCGCCGGTGGAAATGGCGAGGCTGAGCTCGCCGCGGCGGAAGAGCGCGGGGAGAATGAAGCTGCAGAGATCGGGCTTGTCCACGATATTGCAGAGGATGTTCCTCTCCCGGCAGAGGCGGCTGATCTCCTCGTTGGTCTCTTGATCCCCCGTGCTGGCGATGACCAGGAACCGATCCCCAAGGTCCTCGGGGTGAAAGCGGCGGCGCGCCAGGCGCAGGGAATCGGCCTCCTCGGTCAGGGCTTCCAGGGCTGCGTCCGGGTCCGGCTCGACCACGAGGATCTCCGCCGGGGAGGCCTCGAGCAAGCGCCTGATCTTGCGCAGGCCCACCTCGCCCGCGCCGGCGACCAGGCATTTGCGGTCCCGCAAGTCGAGGGATACCGGGAAGTAATGCATGGATGATCTGTATCAGAGAACCCTTTGGGTGTAAAACGGGGACCTCTCGGGGACGCGATGGGGGATCCTCGGACCGGACCTCTGGCCTCGGACCGAAAATCCCCGGCCTGTATTGCCAACACCTTCCGAGGGGAGTAGGCTCCGGAGGGCGAGGGAATAAGCTGGCAGAAACGTGTTCTCATGCAGAAACCCCGAGGAGGTGGATCATGCTCGGAGAGGAATTCCAATCCTTCCTGGAGAGCTGGAGCGAAAACGGCACGGGGATGCGGCGGGCCTTCGAGGAGCTGCTCGGTCTCGTCCGCGACGCGGAGGGCGTGGAGCTGTCCTTCAAGGCCCGGCCGGGAGTGAGCTATTCCCTGCGGGCGGCTCATTCCGCGCAAAAGGAGAGGAGCCTCTTCGCCATGATCGACGTGATTGACGACGACCCCTCCAACCGTTGGCTGTCCGTCTGTTTCTTCGGGGATATGATCGAGGACCCCGAGGAGAAGGGGGATCTGATTCCCGGAGGCCTCCTGGGCGAGGACGGATACTGCTTTGATCTGGATACCGCCGAGGAAGGCGAAGTGAGCTACGTTGGTCAACGCATTCGGGAGGCCCTGGATTCGGCCAGGCAGGGCTGATCCGGGTCGCCGGCTGGTCTTTCGACCGGCCGGTGCCCCATGGCCGGCCGCTGACAAAGAGAGCGACAATGAAAGGACGATACAAGCACTTGTTCGGACCTGTCCCGTCCAGGAGATTGGGGCTTTCCCTGGGGGTGGATTTCATTCCCTACAAGACCTGCAGCCTGGACTGCGTCTACTGCGAGGTGGGGGAGACAACGGAGCGGACCCTGGAGGTGCGGGAATACATCCCCACCCGGGAGATCGTCCGTGAGCTGGACGCCTACATGCAGGATCCCGACCGGCTGGATTACATCACTTTCTCCGGCTCCGGGGAGCCGCTTCTGCACAGCGGCCTCGGGAGCATCCTGGACCACCTCAAGGAGCACTATCCGCGATTCAGGACGGCCCTTCTGACCAACGGCACCCTGCTGAACAGTCCCGAAGTGAGGGAGCGGATCAAACGGCTCGATCTGATCCTGCCCTCCCTGGATGCCGCCTCCCAGGAGGTCTTCGAGGCGATCAATCGGCCGCGCGAGGGAATCCGCATCGAGGAGGTCATCGAGGGGCTGCGCTCCTTCCGGGCCCAGTACGCGATCCCCATGTGGATCGAGGTCTTCGTCCTGCCCGGGTACAACGATTCCCCGCGGGAGCTGCGCCTGCTGAAACAGGCCCTGGAGTCCATCGCCCCGGACAGGGTGCAGCTGAACACCCTGGACAGACCCGGGACCCGTGCCGGGCTGGAGCCGGCCTCTCCGGAAACGCTCACGCAGATCGCGGAGCTCATGAGCCCCCTGAAATGCGAGGTGGTCGCGGGATTCAGCAGCAGCGGGGCGGCGGAGGCCGCGGCGGGAACGGATGTATCCCATCGCATCCTGCAGATCCTTATGCGGCGTCCCTGCACCGGACGGGACCTGTCCGAGGCCCTGGGAGTCCACCTCAACGAGATGAACAAGCACCTCGCCGCGCTGTATCAGGAGAGCCGGATCATCCCGATCCACGGAGTCAGAGGGGTGTTCTGGAAGGTGGTGGAGCCGGATGAAGGGCAAGAGGGCTGATTTGAAAGCGTTTCGCAACTATTCAGCACATTGATCCGACCACGGACACGGGGTTTTTGGAATCATCTGGCCTCTTATCCCCACGCTCTGCGTGGGGACATGTCAGGGACGCTCCGCGTCCGGAATGACCGCGGGAGCGGTCGGAGCAGGTTCCCATTCCGGAGCGGATTTCCGTCCTTGGGGCAGGTTGTCCCGCCCCGCGGATGAGAGAGGTCTAGTCGAAGTGCGCCGCCCGACTTGAATCGCGCAGATGGGCCAGCACTTCCTCCAGGTGGCGGGTATTGGTCCTGTTGGGCGAGAGGGGAGGCGGGTTGTGCGGGTCGTGGAACGCGGCGTCCAGGGTTTCGATCCCTGGAGCCGGCTCACCGGAGAGGATGTCGCAAAGGAAGACGATCTTGTAGGCGTGGAAAAGCTCGAGACTGCCGCCTTCCCGGTTGGCGTCGAAGACGCCGGCGAGCTTGTACGGCCGCACTTCGAGCCCGCTTTCCTCGCGCACCTCGCGCTGGACCATGGCCGAGGGCACCTCGCCCACATCCGCCCAGCCGCCTGGCATGCACCACAATCCGTCGATCCGCTCCCGGACCAGGAGGATGCGCCCCTCACGCACCACAGCGCCGCGGACGTCGATCTTGGCCGTGGCGTATCCGGGCTGGGCGGAGAAGATCTCCTCCAGCCCAGACTGGGGCTGGTGCGTGTGTGAGGCGATCATCTCCGAGGCGATCTCCCGGAGCCTGCGATAGTTGGCCGCCTCGTGCTCGTTTTGGCTGAAGTAGAGCCCGATCTGGCTGAGGGACTGGATCTCGCGGGCCCATTCCAGCCAGCCCGGGGCCTTGGTGTCGCTCATCTTCGTGCTCCGTGATCCGTATTCGTGGGCCGCTCGCTCCTTCGCGCAGTCGTCCTGTTTTCTATCCCTCGGCGCTGGCCGCGACCTCCCGGATGACGCTGCTCACTCCTTCAGCGGCCTCCACGCAGGTCAGGTGTCTGGCTCCGGGAAGGACCCGCAGCTCCGCGCCGGGGATGCGGTCCCGGATGGCCTTGGCTTCGGAAACGGGTGTTCCGGGGTCGTCCTCCCCGACCACCACCGCCGTGGGCACCCTGATTTGGTGGAGATCCCCGGAGGCGTCGAAGCGGCTGATGGCCCGGCAGCATCCCGCGAATCCGGCGATGGGCGTGCCGCGGATCATGTCCGCGATGCGCTCGGCGACGTCCCTGTGCTCCTCCCGGAACCGCGGCGTCAGCCAGCGGTCCAGGGTGGGCTCCACCACGGCCTCCATGCCGTGCGCGCGTACCGCTTCGATCCGCTCCTCCCATACCGGCTGCAGCTCTTCGGGCACGCGGCACGTGGTGTCGCACAGCACGAGGCTCTTGAGGCTGTCGGGATACCTCGCGGCGAAGACCTGTCCGATCATCCCGCCCAGGGATATGCCCGCAAAGTGGACCCCTTCCAGGCCCAGATGGCCCAGCAGGGCCTTGAGGTCCTCCGCGAGCCCCTCCATAGTGTAGTTCTCCTCCGGAGCGGAGGAGGAGCCGTGGCCGCGGATGTCGTAGCGCAGGACGCGGAAGGAGCCCGCGAGATCGCGGATCTGCTCCCGCCATAGGTCCATGTTCGCCGCAAGGCAGTGACTGAGGACCAGGCAGGGAGCCCCTTTCGGGCCCTCCAGCTCGTACGCGAGACGCACGCCGTTCACTTCCGCCTGCATAGCCACCTCCGGGATGTTTTTTCGGTACACGGGCTCAGAGCACCGGGTCCAGAAGATCGTCAAAGCTCAAGGAGCGGTGCGGATTGTTCCAGATCGTGGTCACCAGGGAGCCCGGCCGGCTCATCCCCCTCTGGGTCAGATTGGCGATCGCCTCGAGGAGATAGGTGTTGACCTCGTTCTTGGGCAGGACGTAGCGGCGGCCGTCGATAACAAAGGCGGACTGGCCGCTTTGGGGAAGACAGAATAGGCCGTGCTGATTCAGCCGGGCGTCGATGTACACGTTCCACAGCTCTAGGAAGTTCCGTTCCTGATACGCGGAGAGGCGCATCCTGTCCCTGTGTCTGTACCCGAAGCGTGGGTTGGTCCGGTCCGCCAGGTGACCCAGCTCGTGGTAGAGGATGAACTGGTCCCTGTTGCCGGGGCGGAGGATGGGATGGATGTACAGGGTGGCCCGACGGTTTTCGTCCATTTCCACCCCCGCGTTGGGGCCGGATTTCTCCTCGATGGTCAGGCTGCGGAGCTCGGAGGCGAGGTCGCGGTGGAGCGGATGGTGCTTGAGCGCGACCCAGAGGAGCTCCTTGTTCACAAGGTTTCGGATGTCGTGGATGTGCATAGCCTTTACGCTTTCCGCCTGGAGCGGAAAAAGTCGTCGTCTTTCCCAGGGGCCCGGATATGGCCCTTGATGTCCGAGTTTGGCCCGGGCCTCCGAGCAAGCCGGACAATTCTAGCACGTCCCGAGCAGTCGGGTAAACTCATTCCGCACATTCCGGATCCGGGTGGACAGGGGCTGCCGGACGCTGTACGGTGACGGCACGGTGCAACGCGAAGCGGACAAGGAGCGAGCCATGAGCGGAGACGGCGTCGTGCTGGGGCTCTCCGGGAGCCCGCGCAAGGGCGGGACGGAATATGCTGTGAGCTACGCCCTGGAGCGTCTGCAGCAGAAGCACGGATTGAGCACCAGGTACTTCTCGGTCCGGAACAAGAGCATCCAGTTTTGCATTCACTGCGACTACTGCATTCGGAAGAAAAAGGGCTGCATTCACCAGGACGACCTGCAGGAGCTGTACCCCCTCCTGGAGGAGGCCTCGGTGTGGATTCTCGGCTCTCCGGTGTACCACGGCCATGTGAGCGCCCAGCTCAAGGCGGTCCTGGATCGAACTCGGGCCCTGCTGGCCAAGCGTCCCGGCGCCCTGAAGGGCAAGCTGGCAGCGGGTATCTCCGTGGGCGGGGACCGCAACGGGGGACAGGAGCATGTCCTGGGCACCATCGCGGATTTCGCCCTGATCAACGAGATGGTCCCCGTGGGCGGCGGGGCGCTCGGCGCGAACTGGGGCGCCACGGTCTGGACCGGGGATCGGGGCGCGGAAGGGACGGCCGAGGACGCGGAAGGGCTCAGGAGCATCCGTCGGACCGTGGACCGG
>CAYFSD010000102.1:0-6537 GCA_964345705.1 uncultured Desulfohalobiaceae bacterium | reverse complement strand
CCGGTTGATTCAAGGACCCCGTGCCCGTGGTCGGATCAAAGTGCTGAATAGTTCCTGTTTCGCTATGACACAGAAGGGGAACAAAGCGGCATCAGGAAAAGCCCGCCATGAGATAGAACAGTCTCTGGACGAATTTGCCGGACACCACGTCTGGCAGGAAAAACTCCGGCGGGGCATGCTGCGGCTCCCGGTCCAGGAAGAGGTCCAGGATCTCCCGGGACAGGGAGTGGAATGCCTCCGCATGGCCCGGAGGAAGGCTCCCGTCCGGACGATCGGACACGCGGCACTGGGCGGGTCGAAACACATACAGCAGACAGCGGCCGTGGACAAGGAGCGGACAGGCCCGCTGTCCTTCTTCCGCCTCCGCCCCTGTTTCCGTTTCCAGGGCTCGATTGATGACCCTTTCACGCATCCCGCTGGTCAGCTCCGTGTTCACCGCATACTGCAGGTACACCGCTTCGGCCAGGGTCAGGCGTACCGGCCCGTAACAGCATCGAGTGTGCTCCCGGCCGCAGCGCGGCGCATCCTCCGGGACTTCCTCCTCGGCTGAGCCCAAAAGGGCCCCGACCCGGTCGAAATAGGGTCCGAACTCCACCTCGCGTTTCGGTATAAGGGAGGTCACGCCGCTCTTCAACGGCTTTTCCCTCTTCCCGTAGAGATGGAGGAACCGTTTCTGCGGATGCTCGGTGGGCCTGGCGCGCAGGCCCCGCATTTTCTTCCCGGCGCTTTTCGTGTCCAGTCCCTTGCGCAGGAGATAGGCGAAGACCACCGTCCCGGTTCTCCCGATGCCGTGCCGGCAGTGGACCAGCACCTTCTTGCCCAGATAGATGCACTCGTCCAGCCAGTCCAGCCCCTTGTTCAGCTCCGCCAGCTCGGGGAAGCCCTCGTCCATGATGGGAAGATAGTAAACCTCGAACCCGTATTCCTCCTCCAGCTTGGCCAACTCCTCGATTTCCAGGCAAAGGTTCATGATGGACCTGACCCCCTGCCGAGCGATGCTGTCGAGCTCGGCTCGGGACATGGGGGCATGTCCCACCGCCAACTGGGGCGTGATCCAGGTCAGGGGGTATTCCGGATTATCTGTTTTTCGGGATCGGAAAAAGATCATGGATCTCCTCGATGATGTCCTCTGCCACAGTTTCCACTTGCTGCGCGTCCCGGAGCCGCATGTCCAGGAGCACCGTCTTGCCCAGGACAACACCGAGCCTGGACAGATTGATCCCGGTCTGGGCCCGGGAGCGGCGGTCGAAATGCGCCTCGAGCAGATCGGAGGCCGTGGTGACGGAATAGGCAAAGCGCTCCAGAACTAGGCGGATCAGCTCGATCCGCAGGAAGCGCTGCTCCGGATTCCCGCCCCCGCCCTTGAAGCTGAAATGGATATAGTTCTGTTCCGCCCGATCGCAGAGCACGGAGTCGATCACCGCGAAATGGTACCCAAAGCGGAGGAGGGCGTGGAGATACTCCTGGGCCAGGATGGCGTAGCTGCTGAAAAGGGTCGACTTCTCCACATCCACAAAGGAGGCGGAGCTTTTGGCGTACGCGTCCCAATCATAGTGCAGGATCTGCTCGCTCCATTCCACGCCCGGCGAGCCGAGCCCGTCGAAGAGACGCTGCATGGGGCGGCTCTGGATCTGGGCCAAATCGACTGTTTTCCCGGATCTTCCTTCCGGGCTGATGCCCTTGTGGACGTCGAGCACGTGCATCACCAGGGGCAGCCCCGAAAGAAGACGCTTGGCGCCGTAGCTGTCCAGCCCCCTCCTGCCCACCAGGGAAAACATCTCCCGCACCCCGGATTCGTGCACGTATCTGACGATATCGTGCAGGCTCCTGCAGGCCTGGATGGAGAACCCCTCGGAATCCGGCTCTCCCAGGGTAAGCGGAGAAATGGACTCCAGGGCGTGGGCAAGCTTCTTCATAACCGGAGACGCCCCCTTTTCCCGCTTCGGGCTCCGATCCCGGAACAAGGCGCCGGACAGGACCAGCCCCCTGTCGCAGTCCAGGCTCACCACGCTGCCCTCCTCCAGGGACATGGCGCCCTCGACGTTGCACAGCACCGGAACCCCGGCTTCCCTGGCCACGGAGGCGAAATGGCAGGCCGGGCTGCCCTTCGCCGCAATCACCGCGCCGACCCGGTCCAGGGCAATGGCGAGCTCCGGGGGAAGCTCTTCGGTGATCAGAACGGCGCGATCCGGAAGGTGCGCGAGGGCATTCGGGTCCTTCACCGGATACGCCCTGCCTGTGGTTTGTCCGGAGCTGGCCCACTGCCCGCGCGCCAGAACGGCGCTTTCGGGATATTCCGGTTCCGCGGGCCCCGCACCGCATCCACCGATGCGCAGCGGCCTGGATTGCAGGATGTGGACCTTGTCCGCCTCGTCGATCAGCCACTCCACATCCTGGGGCGCCTGGAAAAGATCCTCCAGCTCCTGCCCAAGCTGAAAGATTTCGGCCAGCTTCTCCGGGTCGGGCCCCAGCTCGGTATCGGTGGCCCGGATGCTTCGGCTTTCCCTATCCAGCTCGGCTCTGGCCTCGTACTCGCCGCCGGCGGCAAGCCTCTCCCCGGTGCCGGAAACGATGTAGGCATGAGCGCGCCCGTCCTGCTCCCGGGTGTACAGTATGCCGCTCGTCCTGGCCCGGAGGGTGGGCATGAGGAGCACGGCCATGGGGGTGGCGGCCTCGGAAAAGCCGTGGCTCATTCTGTAGCGCAGGGCATGGGGGCTGTATTTGCTGGACAGCACCTGCTTGTAGGCCTCGAACCACTCTCCGGGAGCCACGTTGAGCAGGCTCTCGAACTGCCCGGCGAAGGACGCCTGCAGATCCTCCCCCACGGCGCTGCTACGCAGGGCCAGGGGTTTGTTCTCCATCTCGAGCCGTTTCAGGCCGTCCCGGACATCGCGATCCAGCTCCTCGGGCAATTCCGCCCCCTGCACGAGATCCCGAAGGATCCGGCTGACCTCGGGCAGCTCCCGGTGGCTTTCCGGTCCCAGCCTGCGAAGCTGCTCCCGGATCCGGGGAAGGAGCCCGTTCCTGAGCATGAACAGCTGAAAGGCCCCCGTGCCGAGCACCAGCCCAGGAGGAACGGGAAAGTGCCCGCCCTCCCGCAGGGAGGAAAGCTCCGCCCCCTTCCCGCCGGCCAGCGATTCCGGCAGCCCCTGATCGAGGTCGAGCACGTACGGCGGCTCGGCCTTCGGTTCCTCCTCGGTCAGGGCCAGATGGGCATAAAAGAAGTACTTGCGCTGATAGTTGCGCAACAGGGCGTACTTAAGGGGCCTGAAGGCGACGAGGGACTCCACCAGGACCCGGACCTCCCGTTCCAGGAGATCGCTGAGGTGCTTGATGTGCTCGAAATCGCAGACAAGCTCCTTCTGCTTGATTTCCTCCAGGGCGGAGATGAGCTCCAGCGCCCTTCTATCCCCCTGCCTCAGGCGCTGGAACAGGGCGTACTTCTTGCGGATGAGCACCCCGGGCAGGCAGACCTTGAGAACCCAGTTCTCCACGCCGTGCTTGACACGGGAGCCGATCCGCTGCCCCAGGCTCAGGGGCGTCTGCCCCGCGGCGGATTCTCCGGGCTTTCCAAGCATCAGGGGGAGCCCCGTTGGTCCAGAACGGCCTGGATCTTCTCTTCCAGCTCGTTCTTGTCAATGGGCTTGACCAGATATTCCCGGGCCCCATAGCCCTTGGCCTCCTTGGCTGTCTCCAGGGTCGGATAGCCCGTCAGCATGAGCACATCGACATCCGGCCTGACCTCCCTGATCCGCCGGAGGACCTCCACGCCGTTCATCTTCTTGAGCTTGATGTCCAGAATGGCTATGTCCACGTCCTGTTCCCGCACATGATCCAGGGCGTCCTGCTCCTCGGTGAACACAGTCACCGTATGGCCCTTGCGCTCAAGGATCCTTTGAATCATGGCTCCCGCATCCTCGACATCGTCCAGCACTATGATGTGGCTCATATTCCACCTCCGGAATGGGGTTCTGTTTCACCTGCCGGCGGGGGCAGGCCCAGCTCATCGCATTCCTCCTCCGGCAAATTCATGTGCCAGAGCGGAAGCTCAACCAGAAAGACCGTGCCCGCGCCCCGGGGGGATTCCTCCTCCGAGACGGCGTCCAGGTATTCCTTGGGAGCCGGGCTCAGGAAGTTGATCCTGCCCCCGTGGTCCCTGATGATGCCGAAGGAAACGGACAGTCCCAGGCCCGTGCCCTTGCCCACGGGCTTGGTGGAAAAGAAGGGATCGAAGATCCTGTTCAGGATATCCTGCTTGATCCCGGACCCCGTATCCGTCACCGTGACCGCCACCCGCCTGCGGTGGGCGCAGAGCTTGGTGCTGATCCTGATCCATCCGTTCTGCTGGATGGCGTCGAAGGCATTGTTCAAGAGATTCAGCCAAACCTGCTTCAGCTTATTCTTGTCCCCTTCGATCACCGGTATGTTGGGGTCGAAATCCCGGAAAATCCGCACCCGGCTCAACCCAAAGGTGTGCTCCACCAGGGAGATCACTTCCTGAATGGACTCGTTGATGTCCACCTCCGCCCGTTCTGTCTGATGCTGTCTGGAAAAGCCCAGCAGATCGGAGACGATATTGCTGCAGATCCTGGTTTGCTTTTCAATGGTTTGCAGGTCCTTGGCCGTCTGACTGCCCTCCGGGGCGTCCTCCAGGAGCATCTGGACGTATCCCAGGATGATGCCCAGCGGGGTATTGATCTCGTGCGCGATCCCTCCGGCCAGCCTGCCCAGATCCTCCATCTTCTGGGACTGAACCAGGCGTTCCTGGTACTGCTTGATCACGGTGATATCCCTGGCGGTGAGCAGCAGCCCGTTGATGCGCCCATCGCTGTATACCGGGACCTTGAGGATGTGGAACCAAATAACCGTTTCCCCCTGGGTGACGCTGATCTCCTTGGACAGGGGCTTGCCGGTTTTCAGGATCTGCATGTCCTCGTGGTAATTCTGATCGGCCTGGGACTCCTTGAAGATATCGAAGTCAGTCCTGCCCAGAACGTCCTCCTCGGCCATCCTGAAATAGGAGCAGAAGGCCTTGTTCACCGCCTGATAGACCAGGTCCTTATCCTGCAGGGCCACCATGTCCGGAGTGACATCCAGGGTCGTCCGCAGGACCTGCTTCTGCCGGGACAGCTCCTTTTCCGCATCCCGGAGCTGTCCGATCCTGTCCTCCAGGGTCATGGCCATGTAGTCGAAGGCCTCGGCCAGCTCCTGGATCTCGTCCCCCGCATTCTGTTGGTACACCGGACAGCTCAGACAGCTGAAGCGTTCCCGCTTGTCCCGCGCTATCCCGCTGTGCTGCAGATGATAGGAGGGGCACAGCGTGCCGGTAATGTACCAGCACCTGCGCCTGGTGTCGCCATACGCGGGACAGGACTCGGCCCTGCACCTGTTGATTTCCCAGCACTGCCGTTTCGGTGCTGCCGCCGCCTGCACGCGGAGATTGCCCCTGATCACCTCGTTCGCCGAGTCGATCAGGCTCCGGATGCGGTTGGTGAACCTCGAGGAAAACCAGAACACCAGGGCCAGGGCCGCGATGGTGATTCCGGCGGTGACCCCGAAGATCCACAGGCTCAGTCGCGTCACCATGGCATCCAGCCGCTGCCTGCGCATGCCGATGCGCACGGTGCCCAATTGCTGGTGCTGGATCTGGACCGAGGCGGCGAAATCGAGGATCTTTCCCTGGTCCGTGAGCAAAAGCAGGCTGTTGTACCTGTCCTCGGCCCGGGACTTCTCGCTGAGGTCCAGGAGCTGCACGGGGAAGCCCTTGTCGAAGGTGTGCACCAGCACGCGTCCCCGGGGACCCAGGATGAAGGCATAGGCGAGATCGGGATTGGCCTGGAGCATCTCCTCCACAAGGTTCTTCAGCTGCACATAGTCCCTGGCCAGCAGGGCCTCTTCCGACTTGTAGGCCAGATTGTCGGCCAGGACCTTGCCGCGCGCCTTGTTTTCCCGGACCAATTCGGTGGAGGCGACATGGGAGCCGATAACGCCCAGGAGCAGGCCGAGGCAGAGAATGACCGCGGACAGGCCGAGAAGGAGCTTGGTCCTGATCCTCATCCGCTGCAGGGAAAGGCTCCTAATCACGCGTTCCCTCCTCCACCCTGCGGACCAGACGCCGCACGGGATCGAAATCCCCGTCCGCAGCCGGCACGATCCCCCTGAAGTGCGCCTGCTGCAACAGCTCGCGGTGCTTCGGGGTGCTGCGATCCAGCCCTACAAGGGCCTGCTCGATCTTTTCCACTGTCTCCCGATCCAGGCCCTCTCGCGCGGCATAGACCCAGCTGGGGAACTCCCTGGTGCTGGCCAGGACGCGGATCGCGTCCAGATCCACCCGATCCCGAACCAGATCCAGGGTCCCTTCCCGGATGGAGCCGATGTCGGCTTCCCCGAGGTACACGGCCAGCACCACCTTTTCCTGCTTGGCTCCCGGGCCGGGGGCAAAGGAGATGTCCCGGAAGTCCTCCTTGGAGATCCCGTGCCGGAGAAAGTGATTCAGGGCGAAGAGGTATCCGGCGGCGGATTCGGGGTCCACGGCCA
>CAYFSD010000101.1:0-6629 GCA_964345705.1 uncultured Desulfohalobiaceae bacterium | reverse complement strand
GGGGCAAGGAAAAAAACGGAGGTCGATTCCGAAAATGGCCAAGAAATCCACATTCATTCAGCTGAAGGAAAACGAAAGGGCCTATCGCAGGGACATCATCCTGGATGCGGCGATCCGCCTGCTCGGCCAGCATTCCTTCCACGATGTCGGCATGCGGGACATCGCCGAGGAGGCGGGGATTTCCCCGGCCTCGATCTACCGCTACTTCTCCAGCCGCGACGATATCCTGGTGGATATTCTCAGCCAGGAGGTGGAAAAAGGGGAGAGAAGGCAGTGGCGGCGAGTCAAGGCGGGAGAGGCCTCACTGGAGGAGATCGCCGCGGGGATCGTGGACTTCTTCTGGGAGCGCGAGTCCACCCTGCAGATCGTGGGGCATTTCCTGTGGAACTACGATGTGGACGAAGAGGCCAAGCAGAAATTCCACAGCCTGCAGAAGTCCTATCTGGAGGAGTTCGATCGGGTCCTTGCGGGGATGGGGTGTCGCGGGTACAATGTCCGCCTTTTTTCCAAGGCCTTCTTCGCTTCCCTCTTCGGCATCATCGCGACTTACCGCAACTATCCCCAGGGAGCGGACCCGGCGCACGCGTATAACACGCTGCACGGGCTGGCCAGCACCACCGCCAACATCTTCAAGAACGGGATCCAGATATTGGATCCGAATTCCCTCGATCCAGTGGAGGCCTATCCAGTCTCCTTCCGCAAGTAGAATGGCCGCGAACACGCCGGTAGCGTGGACGCTACTTAGGGGCTTGGGGCGCCCTGTTAGGACCCGTCGGCGGGCGTCAGCACGGAAGGAAACGGGCCGCCGGGGCTTCCGGAGGAAGGCGGCGGCCCGCTAGCGAAAGCTTTATTCCTCGGTGGAGTTGATCTGGACCAGCTCGATGTCGAAGTTGAGCGTTTTGCCCGCCAGAGGATGGTTCGCGTCCAGGGTCACGTTCTCCTCGTCCATATCCGTAACCGTGACATAGACCACCTGATCCTCGGGGGTGTTCAGCTGGAGCATCATCCCCTCCTCGGGATGGATGTCCTCGGGGAGGTTCTCCCGGGGGACCTGGACCACGCCCTTCTCGTTGTACTCCCCGTACGCCTTGTCCGGCTCAACGGTGACGCTCTTCTTCTCTCCCTCGTCCATGCCTTCCACGGCTTCCTCGAATCCCGGAATGATCTCCCCCTCGCCGAGGGTGAAGTCCATAGGGGACTCCTCGTAGGTGGAGTCGAACACGGTTCCATCGTTCAGGGTGCCGTGATAGTGGACCTTGACGGACTTGCCTTGCTTGGCTGTCGGCATGATACCTCCTGCTGTATTGGATGCTTGCTGCCCATGGACCCGCTGTCCATGAGCAGATGTTGCCCCGATCCGTGATCCTTTTTATTGTAAGGATCCCTCTTTTGGGATAGGCTGTTTCCCGCCCGCAAACCGGCAAGCTCAAATGGCGATTGCCGCGGGAAAGCCGGCCGCGGGCGGCACGGGGAAACGGCTTCTACGCGGCAATTAAATCAGCATAGGTGATGTGACTTCTTTGTGCAACCTTTGAGTCCCGAGGGGTCGCCAATTTTCTCTTCCGGCCCGTGCTTCGGCCGGGCCGAAGGGTATGATTTCCGAATAAACCGATCAGCTTGAAAAAAAGGAGCGGATATGGCGCAGCAAGGCAACAAGGGGAAACTTCTGGGTATCTTGGTGATTGTCCTCCTCGTCTGCTCCGCAGGGGTCTACTTCCTCTTTGCGGACAGGGACGAGCCACAGATACGCCTGATGCCCCGAGAGGAATACCTCAACGCGGAGGCCGTGGTGAAGCTCGAGGCCAGCGACGGCCGGGCCGGGCTGGCCCAGGTGCGCCTCACCGCGGTCCAGGGGGAGGAGGAGCGGAGCGTAATCAACCAAAGACCCGAGGGCAGCCCGGGACAATGGTCCGACTCCATCCCCGTGGAGGAGATAGGGCTCGAGGAAGGCTCCTTTCGCCTGGTGGCCGAGGTTCGGGACAGCTCGTGGTCCAACTTTTTTCGGGGCAAGCGCGCAAGCGTGACCAGGGAATACGTCCTGGACACCACGGCGCCGCGGGTCGAGCTGGAGAGCTTTCGGCACAATCTGCAGCGGGGCGGCTCGGGGATCGTCGCCTTCCGCGTGCAGGAGGAGCCGGAAAGCGCCGGCGTCTCCGTGGGCGAGGAATACTTTCCGGCCTATAAGCAGGAAAGCGGGGTGTACCTGGGGCTCTTTTCCCATCCTTACGATCTTCCCCGGGGAGAGGCCAGGTCCGTGGTCGAGGCGCGGGACCGGGCGGGCAACGTCCGCGAGGTCTCCATCCCTTCTTCCGTTCGGGCCAGATCGCTGCCCCGGAACCGGATCGACATCACGGACGGCTTCCTGGATCGGAAGATGCCCGCCTTCCGGGATGCCTTCCCCGATATCCAGGAAAAGGTGGATCTTTTTATAGCGGTCAACGAGAGGATGCGTCGGGAAAACCGGGCCAAGGTCCGCGAGATCGGGCGCGATACGGCATCCCATCCCCTGTGGTCCGGGCGTTTCCTGCGTCAGTCCGGGGCCAGGCAGTCCTCTTTCGCGGTGCTGCGGGACTATTTCTATCAGTCGAAACAGATCAGTGAGTCCACGCATGTGGGTTTCGACATCGCCTCCGTGGCCAGGGCGGAGGTTCCCGCGGCCAACTCCGGACGGGTGGTCCATGCCGAGTGGCTGGGGATCTACGGCCAAGCGGTGATTGTCGATCACGGGCTGGGACTTCAGACCCTGTACGGCCATCTGTCCCAAATCTCCGTTCGCGAGGGACAGCGCGTGGACAAGGGCGACATTCTGGGCCGGACCGGGGCCACGGGGCTGGCCGGGGGGGATCATCTCCACTTCGAGATAACGGTTTCCGGGATGCCCGTGAACCCGAGGGAATGGTGGGACGCTGCCTGGATCGAGAACAATATCACGCCCAAGGTGACCAAGGCTGGGAAGAAAAAGTCGGACTAAAGCTCGATAGGGGTTTACCTGATCGGGACTTAGTATTACGCTTCCTCAAATTTTTCCGTGAACCTGAAAGGATATCCATTCCATCATCAAACAGGCGGAGGAAGAGCATGTTTGAGATCCTGCGACGCGAATTCATGGCCGATGAGTCGGTGGTCCTCAATGAGATCAGCGCCCCCCTCATCGCGGAGAAGGCCAAGCCCGGACAGTTCGTCATCCTGCGGGCGAACGAGACCGGCGAGCGCATCCCCCTGACCCTGGCCGAGACCAATCCCAAAAGGGGCACCATCACCATCATTTACCAGGTGGTGGGCAAGAGCACCGCCCTGTTCAAGAGCATGAAGGTGGGGGAGAAGTTCATGGATGTGATCGGCCCCCTGGGACGGCCCACGGACATCGAGAAGCTGGACGGGGAGGTCGTCTGCGTGGGCGGCGGCACCGGCGTTGCCGTGCTTTATCCCATCACCAAGGCCTTCAAGGACATGGGCAACAGTGTGACCTCGGTTATCGGCGCGCGGTCCAAGGATCTGCTCATGCTCGAGGACCGTATGCGTAACGCCTCGGATGAGCTCCACGTGTGCACGGACGACGGGAGCTACGGACACCACGGCTTTGTCACGGACAAGCTCAAGGAGACGTTGGAGAGCAAGGACGTTCGCCAGGTCATCGCCATTGGTCCCGTGCCCATGATGAAGTTCTGCTGCAAGATGACCGCGGAATACAACGTGAAGACACTGGTCAGCCTGAACACGATCATGGTGGACGGCACGGGAATGTGCGGCTCCTGCCGGATCACCGTGGGCAAGGAGACCAAGTTCGCCTGCGTGGACGGCCCGGAGTTCGACGGGCACCAGGTGGACTTCAACGAGCTCACCACCAGGCTCCAGGCCTATTGCCCCGAGGAGAGGCGGGCCCACGAAAAGTTCAAGTGCGAATGCCAGTCGAGCTAGCCAAGCACCCGGAAAGGCATCCTTTTTCCGGACGGCGGGGTCCGTTCCTCCACGGGAAAGAGGGGTGTTTTTTCCCTGCGGAGGACAGGGCGCTTTTCGATATCAAGGCTTCTTGAGCCCGTGAGCCAAGAGGCGAGGTGGATCCTAGCCCAAAAGGGAGGCGGAGATGACCGAAGAGAAGAAGAAGGAGCGCATCCCCAGGCAGGAGATGCCTGAGCAGGAGCCCCATGTACGGAACAAGAATTTTGATGAGGTCCCTCTGGGATATTCCCCGGAGCTGGCCCAGAAAGAGGCCCAGCGATGCCTGCAGTGCAAGAAGCCGTCCTGCATTCAGGGGTGCCCTGTGGAGATCGATATCCCCGGCTTCATCGCCCACATAAGGGACGGCGAGTTCACCAAGGCCATCCGCAAGATCTGGGAAAAGAACAGCCTGCCCGCGGTGTGCGGACGCGTCTGCCCCCAGGAGGATCAGTGCGAGGGGATGTGCGTCCTGGGCAAGAAGGAGAAGCCCGTGGCCATCGGCCATCTGGAGCGCTTCGCCGCGGACTACGAGCGCCTCTACGGCACGGGCGAGCTGCCGCCGCAGGCCGGCCCCACGGGCAAGAAAATCGCCGTGGTGGGCTCCGGTCCCGCCGGGCTCACCGTGGCCGGGGACCTCATCCTGCAGGGGCACGAGGTGACCGTGTACGAGGCCTTCCACAAGGGCGGCGGAGTACTGGTTTACGGGATTCCCGAGTTCCGGCTCCCCAAGGAGATCGTGGCCTCGGAGCTGCACTACCTGGAGCGCCTGGGGGTCAAGTTCGAATACGATGTGGTCGTGGGCAAGACCCTGGACGTGGACGAGCTCTTCAGCCAGGGCTTTGAGGCGGTTTTCATCGGCGTGGGCGCGGGGCTTCCCACCTTCCTCAACCTCCCGGGGGAAAACCTGGTGGGCATCTATTCCGCGAATGAATACCTCACCCGGGCCAACTTGATGAAGGCCTATCTCTTCCCTGAATACGACACCCCGCTCATGCAGGGCAAGGACGTGGTGGTCATCGGCGCGGGCAACGTGGCCATGGATTCGGCCCGCACCGCCCTGCGTATGGGAGCGGACAAGGTGCGCATCGTGTACAGGCGCTCCGAGGCCGAAATGCCGGCCAGGGTGGATGAGATCCATCACGCCGAGGAGGAGGGCATCGAGTTCTTTCTGCTGACCAACCCGATCCGGTTCCTTGGAGACGAGAACGGGCGAGTCAACGGCATGCGCTGCATGCAGATGGAGCTCGGCGAGCCGGACGAGTCCGGCAGGCGCAAGCCCAAGCCGGTGGAGGGCTCCGAATTCACCCTGGACTGCGACCTGGCGGTCGTCGCTGTCGGCGCCGGAGCCAATCCCGTGCTGACCCAGAACACCGAGGGCATGGAGCTGACCAAGAGGGGCTACGTGGTTGCGGACCCCAAGACGGGCAAGACCAAGAAACCCGGGGTTTGGGCCGGCGGAGACATCGTCACCGGCCAGGCCACGGTGATTCTCGCCGCCGGAGCGGGGCGGCTCGCCTCTAATTCCATCCAGGACTACCTCACCATCGGCTGGTAACCATTCGGGGCGCCCCTCGCGGGCGCCCAAGTCCTAACCCCCTTGTTTCCCTGAATATCCCCGTCTTGACAGGACTATTTTCCCCTGCTACTGATTAGCACTCAATGCAAGAGAGTGCTAAAAATAGCCCCGTGTATGCCTCGAAGGGCACGCACGTGGATGCTCCCCCGGTCTCCGCGCCGTTGGAGCGGAGATCCCTGTCCGGGACGGACGTTCCCTCCCTTCCGGACGCGATCCGGTTCTTCGCGGCAAGGGTTGCGTCGCGGACGCGGCCTTCGCCAGCGAACCGGAGGAAACCCCTCGATCGAGGAAGGAGGGAGTTATGAGTTTGACTCCCCGGGAAATCGATGTCCTCAATATCATTGTCGAATCCTATATCCAGAACGCCTCCCCCGTCGGCTCGCGCTACGTGGCCAAGCGCTCCAGCCTTAACCTGAGCCCCGCCAGCATGCGCAACATCATGGCCGATCTCACGGAAAAGGGCTATCTGGCCCAGCCCCACACCTCGGCCGGACGCGTTCCCACGGAGATGGGCTTCCGCTACTACGTGGACACCCTGCTGCAGCCGGACACGCCACCGGAAAAGCTGCGGGCCACCATCCGGGAGTACCTGAGCCAGGCCGGTCTGGAGCTGTCCGGGATCCTGGAGAAGACCTCCAAGCTCATCTCCGATCAGTCCTGCCTGGTGGGGATGGCGGTCGCCCCGCAGAGCAGCTCCGTGCGCTGGAAGCACATCGATTTCGTCCGCATCAGCTCTGGCCTGGTCATGGCCGTGCTCGTCTTCGAGGGCGGCATGGTCCAGCACAAGCTCCTGGAGGTTCAGGAGCGGGTGGGGCAGGAGGACCTGGAAAAGTACCGCAACCTGCTCAACGAGCAGTTCCAGGGCATGCCCCTGTACGAGGTCAAGCAGCGCATCCTGAGCCAGATGGAGGTGGCCCGGCGCGAGTTCAACAAGCTCTACGAAAGGGCCCTCGATCTGGCCAGGGTGGCCTGCGGGGAGGAGGAAGAGGAGCGTCAGGTCTATGTGGACGGGACGGTCAAGGTCTGGGACCGGCTGGATTCCAAGGACCTGGAGAGCATGCGCGAGCTCCTGGAGTTCCTGGAGCATCGCACCGACCTCATGGACATCCTGGAT
>CAYFSD010000100.1:5391-6633 GCA_964345705.1 uncultured Desulfohalobiaceae bacterium | reverse complement strand
CTAGGAAATGGGGATTGCATGAGAGGGGCGAGGGAGGTGCGGGCAAGGGATCAGAAGAATTTGGAGGCGATCCAGCTGCCGGCGACGAAAGTGCCCACCGAGCTGCCCAGATTGGCCAGCACCACCACCAGAAGGACCTTGATGGCCGGGTTGGTCCAGAACTTCTTCAGCGAGCCCAAAGCCGCGGGCAGATCCTCCAGGTCCCGGACCCTGGGCCGCCTGAACCAGGCCTGGACCAGGCCGGCCACCCATCCCGCGGCGATTGTGGGGTTGAGGCTGGTGATGGGGGCCGCCACAAAGGCGGACACCACGGTCAAGGGATGGGGCAGGGCCAGGGTCACGGCCAGGGCGGAGAAGATGCCGTTCATCAGGACCCAGATGGTGATGGAGTGGATGGATTCCGCCGCTCCGCCCTGGAGGAAGCCGAGCCCAATGAGAAGGACGATGAGAACCGGGATGGCCCACTTCAGGATCTTGGGGACTACCGACGGAGGCGGGATCTCCAGCAGGGGCGCCAGATCGTGGTCCGAGGGCAGGTAGGCCTCGATCCCGGGAGCGTGGCCGGCTCCCACCACGGCAACCACGGTTTGCCCTGGGGCCTCGCGGATTTTCTGGGCCAGGTACACGTCCCGCTCTCCGATGAGGCGCTCCTTGATCTGGGGAAAGGACTGCCCCAGCTCGTCCATGATCACCTGGAGCTGGTCCTTTTCCTTGAGCTTCTCGATGTCCTCGGACTCCAGCTCGCCGGAAAAGGCCGCGCCGGTGACGGCCTGGAGGATGAGCTTGAGCTTGTGCCAGAAGCTCAAGTGCCGCCAGACCCGTTTGAGGGTGACGGTGATGTCGCGATCCGCCAGAACCACCTCGGCGCCGACCTCTTCCGCCCGGGTTACTCCCTCCAGCATTTCCGCGCCCGGGGTGACACCGAGCTTGCGGGCGATCCTGCGGTAGAAGGAGCTCATCAAAAGCTGGATGAGCAGGAACAGGGCCTTGTTTTCCCGGATGACCCGGAAGACGTCCATCTTGCGCCAGGATTCGGGGTGGACCATGCTCTGGTATCTGGAGGGGCAGAGCTCCACGCAGACGCTGTCCGGACGGACGGCTCGGATCAGCGAGGCGACGTCGTTGACGCTCTCGCGGGAGATATGGGCCGTGCCCAGGAGGTAGACCTCCTTGTCCGGAAGGCTGATCCGGCGGGCTGCGGCGGGGATTTCGGGCGCGGGCTCGTTCCCTGGCTGAGTGTCC
>CAYFSD010000100.1:0-5291 GCA_964345705.1 uncultured Desulfohalobiaceae bacterium | reverse complement strand
CCAGCAGGGCGCGGGCGAAGGACTGCCCGTCGAAGGGGCGCAGATCCTCCATCTTTTCCCCCAGGCCGATGTAGGTGATGGGCAGGCCCTGTTCCAGGCTGATGCCGAGCACTACGCCGCCCTTGGCCGTGCCGTCAAGCTTGGTGAGCACGATCTCGTCCAGGCCGATATGCTCCTGGAAGAGCTTGGTCTGGGAGATGGCGTTCTGGCCGGTGGTGGCGTCCACCACCAGGATGCTCCGGTGCGGGCTGCCGGGGTGGTGCTTGGACAGGACCCGCTTGATCTTTTTCAGCTCCTCCATGAGGTTGGTCTTGGTGTGCAGCCTTCCCGCGGTGTCGATGAAGAGCAGATCGTGGCCCTGCGACCGGGCCCTGTCCAGGGCCTCGTAGGCCACGGCCGCTGGATCCGCTCCGGAGGACTTGGCATAGAAGCCCACTCCCACGCGCTGGGCCCAGATCTCGAGCTGTTCGATGGCCGCGGCCCGAAAGGTGTCCCCCGCGGCGATGAGGGGGTTGTACCCCTGCATGCGGGCCCTGTGGGCCAGCTTGGCGATGGTGGTGGTCTTGCCCACCCCGTTCACGCCAAGCATGAGCACGACTTCCGGGGGAACCGGCTTGATCCGCTTGGGCGGCGCGGGGAACATCGCGGCCAGCTCCTGCTGGAAGAGCTCCTTGAATTCCTGGGACGTGGCGGCTCCGCTCTCCCGGACCCGTCTTTTCAGGGTGTCCACCAGGGTGGTCGTGGTCTTGAACCCTACGTCCGCGGTGATGAGGATCTCCTCCAGCTCCTCCCAGAACTGCTCCCCAAAGTCGTCGCTGCGGCTGAGAAGCCCGTCGATGCTTCGGGAGAGCTGGTCCCGGGTCTTGGACAGGCCGCTGGAGAGCTTCTCGAAGAGCCGGTTGCGCTCGTCCTCCTCGTCCTCCAGGTCTAGGGCAAGAGCGAGCCGATACTGCAGCTCGGAGCGGAATTCCTCCACTCGGTCGTATTCCATGTCCCGGAGCCATTTCCGGAAGCTGTCGACGAATTCCTCCGCTTCCTCGCGGGGCACCTGGAGACTGTCCAGCAGAAAGAAGAGCCGGTTCCACAGCTCCTCCCCCGCGGTGTCCACCCCCTGCAGGACGAGGTCCAGCCAGACCGAGAGCCTGGGCTCTGCCTGCTGCAGGCTCATCAGGAGCCGGTTCTGCCAGTCCTCCCCCAGGACGGCTCCGGTCTCCCGGACCGGGGCCTCTTCCGCGGGGGGCTCTTGCGGTGCGCCGGGGGCTTCCTGCTGTGCCTCCTCCCCGGTTGGCTTGCGCTTCCACAGCTTGCCGATCTTGGTGAAAAAACCCATGCGCGACTCCTTCACAGGTCCGGGGGAAGGCTTGTATTCAGCCTGTCCCACAGGATCTTGCCCTGGGATTTCTTGTACTTGCGCAACAGGACGTACAGGGCGCCCGATCCCCCGTGCCGCGGCTGGGCCGTGCTGAAGGCCAGAAGGACCCGCTTGAGGGGGTCCCTTGTCAGCCAGCTCTGGATCTGTTCTCGAAGGACGCTCCAGCCCAGGGGGGAATTCTTCCCCCGCCCGGGGATGACCAGCAGACACCGGTTGCCGGCCATATAGCTCTCCCTGATGAACTCCACCAGCAGCTCCCAGGCCTGCTCGGAGGTCAGGCCGTGCAGGTCCAGATGGGCTTGGGGGGAGTATTGACCCGCTTTCAGCTTGTGCATTATCTTGCTGTCCAAGCCCTTGATGCTGCCCTGGAAGTATTCGTTGGTGAACTGGATGTCGAATTCCGTCCTGCCCTGAACCAGATCCTGAAGGTACTGCCTGTACTTGGTTTCGTCGTCCTGGCGGGAAGGAGGCGATTCGACTGTGTCCTTGCGGGGGATGACCTCGCGGCCGGACTTCTTCTTGGACAGGGGCTGCACGTCCTGCATGGCCCGACGGAAGAGGGCCTCCTCGCTGTCCTGCTCGGGCGCGGGATCGGAAGGGCCGTTCTGCTCGGAACGGGGTTCCTTCTGTCGGGATTTCTTTCTTCGGGCCACCTCTTGGGCCACCTTGTTCCAGTCCCTGGTGCGCATTTGTGGTGCCCCGCGCTCTGATACGGAAGGAAGCGGGAAAATCAAGGGAAAGTTGTTCCGGCCCGTGTTTCTCCCACGGACGGGAAAGGACGGCCCGACTCAGAAAAAAATTAGCTTGAATCGGCTCAGTTTTCAAGTTATTCGGCGAGCCGAGCCCCTCACGCGAACTTCGGATGAGGATGAAGGACCCGGATGATACGGATTACCAGCGGCGCATTCAAGGGCAGGCGGATCGAGACGACCTCCGGGCCCGGATATCGTCCGGCCACGGAGAGGGTCCGCGAGGCCCTCTTCTCCATGCTCGAATCCCGGATGGAGCGATGGGAGGAGATTGTGGCCGCGGACATTTTTGCCGGGAGCGGGAGCCTGGGCTTCGAGGCCCTGAGCCGCGGCGCACGGCGGGTGCATTTCGTGGAAAGCAGCGCCGGGGCGACGAAGTTGATCCGCTCCACCGCCAGTCAGTTGAATCTCGACTCCTCCCGGGTCCGCATCGCCAAGCAGGACGCCTTTCGCCTGCTTCGCAGGCGCCCTCCGGAACGGATCGGGCTCGCGTTCATTGACCCGCCGTACAAAAAGGGTTTATTCATTCCCTTTCTCCAGCGCTTCCTGCAAGCGGAGTGGATGGCCGACAACGGCCTGGTGGCGGCCGAGGTGGAGCACGACCTCGCCATTGAGGCGGAGCGTTTCCCCGGGCTCGAGCTGCTGGCCGAGAAAACCTACGGACAGACGAGGATCTACCTATGGAGGACAGTCGGTTGCGATTCGCGGTCTACCCGGGAACCTTCGATCCCCTGACCAACGGACACATCAGCCTTGTCCGCCGCGGCCTGGACGTTTTCGATCGGGTGATCCTGGCCATCGCCAGGGATACGTACAAGGCCCCGGTCTTCTCCCTCCAGGAGCGGGAGGAGATGGCCAGGGAGGCCTTCGCCGGCAATCCGGAAGTGGTGGTGGAGACCTTCAGCGGCCTGCTCGTGGACTATGTGGACCGCTGCGGGGCCCGGGTCATCCTGCGCGGCCTGCGGGCCAATTCGGACTTCGAATACGAATTCCAGATGGCCCTCATGAATCGTCGCCTGAAGCGGAACATCCACACCATGTTCATGATGACGGACTACAAGTGGCTCTTCACCAGCTCCTCCATCATCAAGCAAACCGCGGAAGCCGGCGGCGACGTCCAGGGCCTGGTCCCGGATATCGTCTGGCAGCGCCTCAAAAAACGCTACGGCATATCCAACCACGTGAGCTGATGCGAGCGATCTGTCTCATTGGTCCCACCGGAACCGGGAAAAGCTCGGCTGCCTTGAAGGTGGCGGAGCGGTTCGGCGGGGAGATCGTCAATTTCGATTCCAGGCAGGTCTACAGAGACGTCCCCGTCACCACGGACCAGCCGGACGGGGACCAGCTGCGGCGGGCGCCCCACTGGCTCTACGGATTCCTGGAGCCCTGGGAGAAGACGGACGCCGGGGATTTCGCCCGGCGCGCCGAGGAGGCCATGCACCGTATTGCCGCACGGGGGGGCATTCCCGTGTTGACCGGAGGCACGGGGCTGTATCTCCGGGCCATCCTCTACGGTCTGGCTCCAGTCCCGGAAATTCCCCGTTCCCTTCGGGAGCGAATTCTGTTGGAATATGATCAATACGGCCCCGAGGCGATGCATGCGCGGCTGGCCAAGATCGATCCGGAAGCGGCCTCCGCTGTCAGCCCTGGGGACAAGCAGCGGGTGACCCGGGCCATGGAGGTGTTCGAGCATACCGGCAGGACCGTGACCTGGTGGAGGAGGCGATATCAGCGCAGCGAGCCCAGGCACGCGGCCTTGAAGGTCGGAATGGATCCGGATCGCCAGGAGCTCCGCAGGGCCCTGGAGGCGCGCATCCAGTCCATGCTGGACCGGGGAGCCCTGGAGGAGGTGCGCGCCGCGTGGCGGAAACATCCCGATCCCGAGGCCCCCATCTGGACCGGGATCGGCTGTCGCGAGCTGTTGCACCACTTGTGGGGACGCACGGATCTGGACGAGGCTAGGCGGGAGTGGAGCAGGCGGACGCGGCAGTACGCCAAGCGTCAGCTGACCTGGTTCCGCAGGGACCGGGACATCCAGTGGGTGACTCCGGGGAAGAACAAAGATATCGAGGAAAAGGTGGCTCTATGGCTCGCATCAGCCAGGCCCTCCGTATAGGCCGGGATCGCTCGGGCCGGGCGAAAGGATTTTCCGCCATGGCCCTCCTGCTATTGCTTCTCCTGCTCGCGGCTCCCCTGCGGGCGCAGACAGGGGCCTTGATCCAAAAGGCCGGGCAGGGCCGGATCAATTGGACCACTGGTGAGCTGCGAGCTACTGGCGAGAGCCGGGCTCCGGCCCAGATATGGGACGAGGAGGTCAGGCGGGAGGTGATGGTGAGGCAGGCCCTGATGCGGGGCAGACAGAATCTCTATTCCGCCCTGAGGTCCCTGCGCATTAGCAGCTCCCTCTCCGTTCGGGATCGTGTGGACCAGGATCCCGTGCTCCGGCAAAAGCTCAAGGGCAGGGTGAACAATTCCGTGGTCCTGGATCGGACCGTGGTTCCCGGGGAGCGAACGGGGGTGAAGGTGGAAATGAAGCTGTGGGGCGACCTGTCCAGGATGCTCATCCCCGACTCCGTGTGGTATGAGCCATCCTCGGAGGTTTCCCGCGAGGATCTGGACCGGGAAGCCATGAAGCCCTCCGGGGGTGTGGAGGCGCATACCGGGTTGATCGTCGACGCCAGGGGGCTGGACGTGGAGCCTTCTCTGGTGTGTCGGATTTTTGGCCCCGAAGGGCGTCTCGTATACGGCCCCGGAGTGGTCCGTCCCTCCGTGGCCTTCGGCAGGGGCATGGCCGGCTATATGCGGGATCGCCGGGCGGCGGTGCGCTCCTCCCGCACCGGCGGGAATCCCCTGATGCTTCGGGCCGAGGGGAAGAGCGCGGCGAAGGGCTGCGAGATCCGGGTGTCCCAGGAGGCGAGCGAGGCCCTGCTCCCCGAGCCGGGGAGCCTGGACTTCCTCCGCCGGGGCAGGGTGATCATCCTTGTGGGCTCCGGGGACGGGGGACAGCTCACGGAATATCAGCTGGAGGACTAGACAGTGACTCGAGTCAAGGCGTTGTCCTTTTTCCGCCGCATCCGCTCGAGGCTTCCGGGCGCCGCGCTTGCGGCCTGCCTGGCGCTCCTCGCGGGCGCCGGGGGACAGGCTGTGGCGGACGTGCACCAAGTTGAGCT
>CAYFSD010000099.1:0-6664 GCA_964345705.1 uncultured Desulfohalobiaceae bacterium | reverse complement strand
AAGGGGTCGGACTGCTGCGAACGGTACATCTTTTTCAGATCCTTCATTGCTCTGCTCCTGTCTCTTTGGGCATGGAACCCTTTTCTTGCCTTGATGAGGCTGCGTCTCGAATGAAGCCGATGGCGCGTGCCGTGGAACGGTTGCTTCGTGCGCGGCCTCCAGGGGAGGGAGAGGAGCGCGTGGCGCGCGGGAGGCCGAGCGGGGTCGGGCCATTTGTCTTGGGGCGTTGCGGCCTCGTCGAGCGGCTCGGTCCGTCGAAACGCTCCCCGCCGCACGGCCCTCCCTGCCTCGGGTCGGCGGCATTCCCCGGGATTGTTCTCCGGCGGGATTTGGTTTATCACAACACTTGAAGAGAGGCAATTTTGCATAGTAGGGTCGCTGTGTTTTTCAGGCCTCAAGGGGCACGAACTCGGTCATGCGAGGAGCTCGGTTTTGGAGAAGATGTTGCAGAGGATTGCCAGCCAACTAGCGGCGTACGACGAGGCGTCCCTGCTTTCCCTGTGGGACAAGTACCGCCGCGAGGTGGAGACCTTCCAGCCCACCAGGCAGTGGGAGGAGTCGGTGCTCATCCTGTGCCTGCTTCAGTCCGTGCGCTGGAAGAACCAGCTGTTCAACAGCAAGTGGATGGAGCAGAGGACCGCGGATTCCCCGCCCGGAGAGGTGGTGGAGCGGCAAGAGGACCAGCCCGCGGATGAGCCCGGATCCGGGGACGGCGGCGAGGAAAGGGACGGTCCCAGGGGACGAGTGCTCTCCTTCCCTTCGCCGGAAAACGAATCCTGAGCGCGGCGCATCGGAGAGGACGAGTGCGCGGCACGAGCCGATGACGCCGCGCGGCCGGCACTCCCGCGCCGCGCTTTTTTCTGCGCGGCCAGCTGATTCAAAAAATCCCGTGCCCGTGGTCGCCGAGGCATTGAAGTGGTGAATAGGTACAACAGGACAAGACACGGGCCGGCCACCCGAGGCAGCGGACCGAAAGCGCAAGGAGCGGAGCCATGAGCCAGAACCAAGTTGTTGTCGGTGCCCAGTGGGGCGATGAGGGCAAGGGGAAAATGGTGGACATCCTGACGGAACGGGCGGAGCTGATCGTTCGTTTCCAGGGCGGGAACAACGCCGGCCACACCATCGTGGTCGGGGGCAAGGAAACGATCCTGCATCTCATTCCCTCCGGGATTCTCCATTCGGACAAGATCTGCCTCATCGGCAACGGTGTGGTCCTGGATCCGGAGGTCTTCTGCCGCGAGATGGACGAGCTGCAGGAGAAAGGCGTCTCCGTGGCCCCGGAGCGGCTGAAGATCAGCTACAAGACGCACTTGATCATGCCCTATCACCGGAGGATGGATCAGCTGCGGGAGAAGCTCCGCTCCGGGGCAACCCGGATCGGGACCACGGGCCGGGGGATCGGTCCGGCGTACGAGGATAAGGTCTCCCGGGTGGGCATCCGGGCCGCCGATATCCTGGACGAGGAGCTCCTGCGGGAGAAGATCGCCAAGGCCCTGGAGGAGAAGAACGTCCTCTGCGAGCACTGCTTCGGGGAGCCCCCGGACTCCGTGGACGAGGTGCTGCAGCAGGTGCTGCCCTGGACCCGTCGCCTGAAGCCGCACCTGGCCGACGTCTCCGGCGAGATCCAGAGCGCACGGGACGAGGGGCGAAACATCCTCTTCGAGGGGGCCCAGGGGACGCTCCTCGACGTGGATCACGGGACATTTCCCTATGTGACCTCCTCCAATACGGTCTCCGGGAACGCCGCAGCGGGCAGCGGCTGCGGGATGTTCGCCATCGACGATGTGGTGGCGGTGGTCAAGGCCTACACCACTCGCGTGGGCGGCGGCCCTCATCCCACGGAGATCGAGGGCGAAGCAGGGGCCCACATGCAACACAAGGGAGCCGAGTTCGGGGCGACCACAGGGAGGAAGCGCCGCTGCGGCTGGCTCGATCTCGTCTGTCTCCGGGAGGCGGTGCGGCTCAACACGCCCACCAGGCTGGCCATCACCAAGCTCGACGTCCTGGGCGGGCTCGAGGAGCTTCAGGTCTGTACGGAATACGAGCACCAGGGCTACCGCCTGAGTCATCCACCCCAGAAGCAGGACGGCCTCCAGGAGGTGCGGCCGGTGTACACCCGTCTGGAGGGCTGGCAAGAGGACATCTCCGGAGCCCGTTCCTGGACGGACCTGCCCCGGGCCGCCAAGGAGTATATCCAGCTCATCGAGGACGACCTGAAGGTCAAGGTGGGCTATGTCTCCGTGGGGCCGGGCCGGGAACAGACCCTGATCCGCTAGAGGAACGGCGCGTTTATGTCGCAAACACTCGGCCTCGCCACGGGTCAGCAGCGCCTTGCCGCCTATCTGGGTCGGCTTGCCGGCGCGCCGCCCAATGTGCTGCTTCTGGAGGGAGGCAGCCGGAGGGAACGGGAGGAGCTCGGGCTGTTCTGGGCCGCTCTGCTCAACTGCCGGAGCGGGGCTCCATGCGGCGAGTGTGCGACCTGCCGGCAGATCGCGCGGGAATCCTACAGGGATCTGTATCTCTTCCGCGGGGAGGAGGAGTCGATCAAGATCGACGATGTGCGGCCCCTGCGCCAGATCCTCGCGGACAGGCCCTTCGAGTTCTACCGTGTGGTTCTCTTCAACGAGGCCCAGGAGCTGACGGTTTCCGCGGCGAACGCCCTGCTGAAATCCATGGAGGAGCCGCTTCCCGGCAATGTCTTCGTCCTTCTCGCGCCGCAGCGCTATCTTCTTCTGCCCACACTGGTTTCTCGGAGCTATCCCTTCATCCTGAGCCCTTCGTTTGCGGAGCCGGATCAGAGCCGAGCGGGCCCCTGGCTGGAGTCGCTGCTTCGCTTCTGGCACAGCGGCAGCGGGCTCTTCGAGCATACGGGACAGAAGAAGGCCCTGGACAAGGGGCTGCTGGAGGAGATCCTGCTCGCTCTGGAACGGGAGCTGCATCGCGCCTGGCTCGACGAGGAGTCCACTCCCGTGGCCAAGTACCTGCGCCGGTATCTTGCCCCCCTGTATTGGAGCCGGCTGGATCTGGCCCTGAAAAAGGCGGAGGAGATCCTCCGGCATCAGGTGAATCCGGCCCTGATCCTGGAATGGCTGGCCCTGACCGTTTGGCGCTGGGTTTGGGAATCGCGGGCTCCTGGCGATTCCCGGCGCCGGCCGGCCTGAGGCGGGCCGGCGGGGCGTGCCGATCCCCGGTGTTCGCGGCTCTGGGCGGCGCGGGCCTCGCCTCGTCCCTGTGGGTCGCTCTTTCGGTCTCGGTGAAAGGAGCTTTTGAATACGCGGCCCCGCTTGACTTTTCCCGGGTGAGATTTTAGGAACGACCGAATAAAACTCTCACGAAGAGGCCCTCCGGGCGAAGTGCCCGACGGGTGGGCCCCGTTGCGTGCGCTCGGCTTGCTCCTCGCGTCTTCTGGAACGGGGACTCTTTTCAAGGCAGTAGTGGAGGGCGTGCCATGTACTCCTTCGTGAGCGGCCCGCTGGCGCTCATCGTCTTCATCCTTTTTTTTCTGGGTCTTCTGATCCAGATCCTTCGGTTCTTCAGCATGACCCGCAAAAAGGAGCCGATGAATGCGTCTTTCCCCAGGCCCCGGAAGAAGGACGCGGAAGCGGTGCGTCCGCCTGAAGAGGTCCGGAAGAAGGTCAGGCTGCAGGGAACCGTGATGGATATGGAGCCCCTCATGGCCGTGGTGACCACTGTGTTCCACCTCCTGCTCGTCGCGACCCCGATACTGCTTTTGGCGCACAATCTCATGATCGATATGGCCTGGGGCATCAGCCTTCCCTCGCTCTCCGAGGGAGTGACGGATGTTCTGACCGTGGGGGTCATGGGCTTTTGCCTCTTCTTTTTCCTCCGGCGCATCCTTTCCGCCAGGGTACGGGCCCTGAGCACGCCGTACGACTTCCTGTTGCTCCTGATCGTCTTTTTGCCCTTTCTTACGGGATTTTTGGCCTATCATCAGTTTTTCGACTACAATACGGTCGTTTTGGCCCATATCCTGGCGGGCGAGCTCATGCTGGTCTGCATTCCCTTCACCAAGCTGGTGCACATGGTCTTTTTCTTCCTCTACCGATTCTTCCTGCCCGGGGAATACAGCTTCGGAGCCGGGAGCCGGGTCTGGCGTTAGGCGAGCCCGGGACCGCGAGGCAGCGGAATGAGAGGGGAGGATATGTCGGCACCTGTCAGGGCCTTTAGGAGGAATGCGATGCCGGAAGTCAAGGACACGCCAGTGGATGCCCGCCGGATTCAGAAGACGCTCTCCCAGCACAAGGCCCAGATCAAGTTTTCCCTGGCCGTGTGCGCCCACTGCAGCATGTGCGCGCACAGCTGCTTTTTGTACGAGACGCGTGGACGGGATCCGAAATACATGCCCTCGCACAAGGTGATCCATTCCATCGGGTATCTGTTCAGGAGAAAGGGCAGGGTGAGTCGGCAGGAGCTGGAGCATATCGGTGATATCGTCTGGAAGCGGTGCGTGCTCTGCACGCGCTGCTACTGCCCCTTGGGAGTGGACATTCCCTATCTCATCGGCCTGGCGCGGAGAATATGCCGCGAGCAGGGCGTAAACCGAGAATACGACAGGCCGTGATTTCTCCAATCCCCTCAGGTCCGCGGAGGAGACAATGATCAAGGTCAAGCGAAAGCCGTTTCAGGAGATCGTGGACGTCGTTGATCGATATCCCACGGTCCTGGTGGTGGGATGCGGCGGCTGTGCCTCGGTGTGCCTCGGCGGTGGACAGAAGGAGGCCAGGCTCCTAAAGGACGAGCTCAGGGAATATTTCCATCAGCTGGGGTTCGAGCGGAAGCTCACGGAGTACACCGTGGAGCGGGCCTGCAATCTGGACTACGTTCGGGAGCTGGACGACATCGCCCCCCGGAATACGGCCGTCCTGGTCATGGCCTGCGCCGCGGGAACACAGCTCATCGCGGAGCGGTTTCCGGACACTCCCGTTCTGCCCGCGGTGAACACCGTGGCCATCGGGATCGACCGGGACATCGGTCTCTACGAGGAACGGTGCCGGGCTTGCGGGGACTGCGTGGTGGGATACGCCGGGGGGATCTGCCCCATAACCCGCTGCGCCAAGGGGCTGCTCAACGGGCCCTGCGGCGGAACCAATCAGGGCATGTGCGAGGTGGATGACACCATTCCCTGCGCCTGGCAGGAGATCTACGAGCGACTGAAGCGGCAGGATCGGCTTCGGGACGTGATGAAGATCCGGCCGCCCATGGAGTGGCGCAACCAGATCCAGAGGACAGTGGTGCAGTCGGGATACGAGGAGCGCTATATGGAGGAGGAATAGTCCCTTTTCCTGTCAAAAGGGCCTCCTTCCGGAGAGGAGGGGCCCGGGATCCGATTGTGTGTTTTCCGGCTCACGGATCGCGAATCACCAGTTAGCGTAATATGGCTGCAAAGCACCGGCCGAGAGGGACACGATGGATCTTTCTCTGTTTCTCAAGGCCCTCGGGCTGGCGTTCATCCTGGAGGGCATTCCCTATTTCCTGTTCGCGGAGCGAATGCACAGCGTGCTGGAGCGCCTACTGAGCCAGCCGGTCTCCTCCCTGCGCAAGATCGGCCTCTCCGCCCTGCTCGCCGGCCTTCTTCTCCTCTATCTGAGCCAGGGGATCTAGAGCTCCATCTCATTTTCTTCGCCGCAGGGCAACTATTCACCACCATGATTCATGGAATCATCCCTTCTTCCGGGCGGTGTGCAGCCATACGATTCCCGCGGTCATGGGAGCGTAGGAGACGCTGGTGAATCCCGCCTCCGAGAGCTCCTCGGCCAGGGTCTCGGCCCGGGGGAAGGAGGAGATGCTCGCCGCCAGATAGGAGTACGCCCCGCCGTCTCCGGTGAAGAGGGCGCCGATTCGGGGCAGGATGGAGTGCAGATATCGGGTGTAGAGCCTTCCCCAGAGTCCCCGCCGCACCGCGCCGAACTCCAGGATGCACAGCTTGCCTTCCGGGACGAGGACCCTGCCGATCTCGGCGAAGGCCTGGCTTCGAGGGGAAATGTTCCGTATGCCGAAGGCGATGGTCACGCAGTCCACGCTCGCGTCCGCCAAGGGAAGGGACAGGGCGTTGCCGCAGACGGGCTGGGCCCTTTCGGGATCGATCTTTTTCCTTCCCCGCCGGAGCATGGCCTGGGAGAGGTCCAGGCCGAGCACGCGCGAATGGGGATAGGTTCGGGTCACGGCCCGGGTCACGTCCAGGGTGCCGGCTGCCAGATCCAGGAGCAGGCCCCGCTGACCGAGGCAGACGCTTTGGACCAGCTGCCTGCGCCAGTAGGTGTCCACGCCCAGGCTGAGGACGCGATTGAGGACATCGTAGCAGGGGGTGATGCGGCCGAACATCTCGGCCACTTGCTTGCTTTGCTCCAAGGATCGGGAGTCGGGGTCAGCTCGTCGGCTCATTGTTCTCCCGGGAGTCCGTCGGCTGCTCCTCGTCCGATATGGTGCGCAGGACCTCGTAATAGATGGGAGAGAAGAACTGCTCGAAGTTGTTCGGCGATATGCGTCCGATTTCGATGAACTTGACCACTATCTCCTTGGCCACCTGCAGGGCCATCTGCCTCGTTTTGTTCATGGGCTTCACCCTGTGGGGCATTGTTTTGTATTAAAGTAACTATTCACCACTCCAATGCCTCAGTGACCACGGGCAGGGGTTTTTTGAATC
>CAYFSD010000098.1:0-6677 GCA_964345705.1 uncultured Desulfohalobiaceae bacterium | reverse complement strand
GGACAGCGCCAACCCCGCCAGCCTGATCCTGTCCGGCGCGCTCATGCTGGAGCATCTGGGCTGGTTCGAGGCCTCGGAGAGGATCTATCGGGCCCTGGAGAAGACCATCCAGAAGGGGCGGGTCACCTATGATTTGGCCCGGCAGATGGAGGGGGCGGAAACCGTGGGGTGCAAAGAGTTTTCCGAGCTCATCGCGGAGAACGTGGCCTAGCAGGACGCTCCCCCAAGCTTTTAATTGCTGCGTTGCTTCAAAAAGCTCAAACTCTCACGTAGGCTCACTACGCTGCGAGTTTGAGCTTTTTTTGGGCCGTCACTTGAAAGTTTTCAACGCCCTGCCCTGTTGGATGCTTTCCAATGGGGTGCCCGGCTTCTTCCAGATGCAGGGGCAGGTACGCAGGGTGCTTTCTTAGCGAGAGGGCTCATCTGACCCCTTTTTTTTCCGGCCCGAGCGCAGCTTCTTCTTCAGCCAGAGAAAGAGGCGCGGCTCCTCTCCCTGGTCCTTGGGCTGATAGAAGCTCTTGCCCCGGACCTCCTCCGGGAGGTACTCCTGCTCCACCCAGGCCCCGGGATAGGCGTGGGGATACTTGTACTCCTTGCCGAATCCCCATTTGCGCTGGAGCCCCGAGGCTGGGTTGCGCAAGTGGAGCGGCACCGGCTTGATCCCGTTTTTGCGGATTTCCTTCTGGGCGGCGAGATAGGCGGAGTAGGCGGAGTTGCTCTTGGGAGCCAGGGCGAGGTAGGTCACGGTCTCCGAGAGGGGGATGAACCCCTCGGGCATGCCCACGGTTTCCACGGCCTGAAGGCAGGAGACCGCCAGATTGAGCCCCTCGGGATCGGCCAGGCCCACGTCCTCCGAGGCGGAGAGGATGAGCCTGCGGCAGATGAAGCGGGGGTCCTCCCCGCGCTCCAGCATGCAGGCCAGGTAGTACAGGGCGGCGTCCGGGTCGCTCCCCCTGATGGACTTGATCAGGGCGGAGGCCAGCTCGTAGTGGCTGTCCCCGTCCCGGTCGCCCCGCTGCACGATCTCCGGCAGGATGCGGCTCACGTTGTCCGGCTCCAGGCTCTCGCGCGGCAGATCACGGCAGTATTCCAGAAAGTTGAGGAAGGTCCGCGCGTCGCCCTGGGAGACGGAGATGATCCGGTCCACGCTTTCCCGGGGCAGCTCCAGGCCGAGATGCTGGTTGGCCCGGTCGGCGATGGCGTGCAGCTCCTCCCTGTTCAGGGCGCTGAAGCGAAGGAGAAGCATGCGGGAGAGGAGCTGGTTGGTCACGGCAAAGGCAGGGTTCTCTGTGGTCGTGGCCAGAAGGGTGATGCGGCCGGCCTCGAGCTGGGGAAGGAAGAAGTCCTGCTGGCTTTTGCTGAAGCGGTGTAGCTCGTCCAGGATCAGGACGTCGCTTTCCTCCAGCCGGCGGCGTAGGTCGGAGAGCCCGGTTTCCGGGGCGCTGATCCGGATGAAGCGTCTGTTGAGGTTCTTCGCCAGCAGGAGGGCTGCAGTGGATTTGCCGCTGCCGGGAGGGCCGAAGAAGAGGATGCTGGGCAGGCGTTTCTGTTCCAGAAGCGCGGTCAGTTTATCCCTCAGATGCTCCTGTCCGATGAACCCGGAGAAATCAGCGGGTCGTAAGGCTTCAGCCAGAGGGGTCCGTTCGGTCACTCCCTTACGGCTCCTTCAGCGTTTCCCTTCCCCGTCCTCGGATTCGTTGTCGATATCCTCGAGGATGGAGGAGATGTCCAGATCGAGGTCGTCCTGCTCCACAGTCGTCGGTTCCTCGGGAGCTTGCTCTTCCTCCGCGGACTGATCCTCGAGCTCGATTTCCAGGTCGGGCTCCTGGATGGGAGTGTCGGTGTCCCCGTCTCCGGGCCCGGACGCGGCTTCGCTGTCCTTAGTGAGCTCCTCTCCGCCTTCCTCGGTGAGATCGGTGAAGAAATCCTGCAGCCCCTCGAAGCTGATCTCCTCGTCCACCTCGTGAGAGGCCTCCTGCCCGGCGCTTTTTTCCTGGCCCGCTCCTGAGCCCGTCCCGGACAGGGATGCCTCGTCCCCGACGCTTTCCAGATCCGCTTCTTCGAGATCGATCTCCTCCTCCGCGACGGTCTCGCTCTGGGAGGAGGTCCCGGTGGAGGGTACGGCTTCCTCCGGCTGGGCCTGACCCTCCGGCGAGGCGGGGGGGAAGATGTTCATCCCCTCCGTCGCAGTGGGCACCATCCACTCCATATTGAAGGTCTTCTTCTGTTCGCTCCATTCGTAGGCGCATTTGGGGCAGGCGGGGAGGTGATCGAAGCTGGTGTACCTGCATTTGGGACAAAACATAGCAAATCCTTCCCGAATGAGGGTTGCTGGTTCAGCGGGATGAGCTTGTCGTCGCGGAATATGGAGAACGCTGTTCCGGTCCGGTCTCTCCCGCTGTCTGTGCTGACACCTTCCTGGGCTTTCTCGGAGGGATCCCGTACCTCGCGTCTGTTTTCGGGAACGGGGTCAAAACCAATCTGGCACGAAAGCGGGAGCGAGACAACCTCGCACTGGACGTGCCTTGTCGGATCCTGCTGTCTGTGGAACAGACAAGCCCCGCAGCCTCGAGTCGTCCCTGAGTCGTTGCTTTGCTATGTTGCCTGTACGGGGATAGAAGGAGGCCGGCGTGAGCGGCCGCGGCGACGGATCCCGCCTGAGAGTGGGTCGCAGCGCCTAATTGGGCTTTTTTTCCGGCGTCGCCTCGCCCTTGTGGCTGTTCCGGATGGCATAAAAATCGTCGAGTAGGCTCACTAGCCTGCCGAAGAGCCGGCGAATGGATTGACCGTACGGAGTGAGCCTTTCCGCTGGAGGCTTGATGTACTTCTTTTGCAGGTAGCGCTCGTTGAGCATACGTTCGGTGAGCTTGATCAGCTGTTCCACAATGCTGGGGAAGTAGTGCACGGTTTCGAACTTGAGGTCGTGAAGAATGGTGCAGGCATAGCTCAGCATCTGTTTGTAGTTGATGTCCCTGCCCTTGTAGTGCCTCCGGGAGACGTCCTCCAAAAGCTTGATCTTGCGGGCTTGCTGGATATAGCTGTACTGTTCGTACACCTCCCTGTACAGGGAATAGAGGGCGAGGAATTCGTCGCGGTACTCCGGATTCTGCAGGTAGTTCTCCAGGACTCTGGTCACGCGCTGATAGAAGTCCTCGGAGTAACCCAGGATGCGGCGCTGATGCTTTTTGAGCCACGCGGAGAGGAATTTGAGCCGCTTTTCGTGGGTGTCCGTGTTCTCCACGATCTCGTTGCGCCTGTAGCGGATCCGGCCCTGATACTCTCCCTTGACGATATCGTTCAGGACATAGGTCATCAGGTTGATGTCCTTGACGATATTCACGTTGGACCACACGGTTCCGGTCAGGGGGTGGATCACCTGCTGCTTGCTCACGGACAGGGCCCGGTCCGTGCGGATGTTGTGCGGATCGTAATTGTGCTGTCTGTAGGAGACCTTGAGAATCACCGCGGGCTGGTCCCCCTCAATGATGAATCCGCCCTCGCGGAGCTGGCGTAGCTGTTCCTTCTGGCTCCTGTCCAGGCGCACCAGGGCGATCTTTTCCAGTTGGGGGTACTGCGTGCACTCCGGTGTGGTGTACAGCGTGGTCAGGGTGCGGTCCGACTCCCCCAGGACCCGGATCAAAAAGTCCTCTCCCATCTTGAACAGCCGTCTGGAGAAAAGGGCCGCGGAGGTCCGGCGTTCGGAGGCGATGGGGAATCCGTAGAGCTCCATGAGGAACTGGTACACGAAATAGCGATTGACCTCGTAGAGCTTGTTGTCTCCCGGCTTGAACTTGCCGATGCGCAGGCCGAATCGTTTCAGCTCGGAGTCGAGATCCGAGGGGAAAGAAGCGTAGACCCCGGAAAGATAGAAATCTCCCGCCGCGTTCTTGGCCATGACGTGGCCCCGGTCCATGTGCAGGATGTAGGGCAGGATTTGGGGATAGTTCTGGATCTCGGTGATCCGTTCGCCCTCCAGCTCCTTGCGCACACTGTCCTGGAGGTTCTTGGGCAGCCTACTCTGGAGGATGGACTTGTTGTATTGGATGATGCCGGGCTCGAAGGCGGAGGCGGGCCCGCTGACGTTGCGCAGCGCGTCCTCCACGCAGTGCAGGAGGTCGAACTGGAAGACCTCCTGGAAATAGTCGATGGGCCGGTCCAGGACGATGAGGCTGAACCCTGAGAGCGAGGGGAATTCGTAGAGATTGGACTCAAAGGAGGGCATGAGCTCCTGCGGGGAGACCAGGGGGTAGTTGGGGACTTCGCAGAAGGGCTTCAGCAGGCAGTGCTTGATATGGATGAAGTCCAGAAACTGCTTCAGGTTTTCCAGAACGCTAAAGGAGGTGGGGAAAGCGAGCCTGGTTTTCTCCTTCCACAGATAGCCCGGGGCTTGGGAAAATGCGTCGTGCCAGGAAAAGGCCATTCTACCTATATGCGGGGGCGTTTTGGGGATGTAAAAATGAAACGCAATGATTCACCATATTATTGATGCGTCAAACGGCGCTGGCGAATAATTCAGATGAAACCAGCTTGGTGAAATGTCTGTGCTTTGCCTCATGATTGAAGGAGGCAAAAAATGCAAATATTTAATATAATATCCTACACGATTTGTATTGGAAAAGCAAATTCTGCTCCGGGCCCCATCCCTCCAGTGCTGTTCCGGAATCAGCGAGTGATTCCTTCCTTCTTTCGGCTCGGAAAAGCGGCCAATCCGAGGAGTGCCGTCTCGGGCGGCGGAATCGGCTATTTCTTGCCCGAGCGGGGATGGGTGTCATCGTAGAGCTGGCTGAGACGGGCCAGGCTGAGGTGGGTGTAGCGCTGGGTGGAGGAGAGCCTGGAGTGGCCTAGCAGCTCCTGGACGGAGCGAAGATCCGCTCCGCCCTCCAGGAGATGGGTGGCGAAGCTGTGCCTCAGGATGTGCGGGCTGATGGATTCCTGGATGCCCGCGGATTGGGAGAGGCCGGAGATGATCCGATTGGCCTGGCGGCGCTGCAGGCGCTTGCCCCGTTGTCCTAGAAAGAGGGCGGTCTCCCCTGGTGCCGGCTGGAAGGCCAGCCTCACGTCCAGATAGGCCTTCAGGCGCTTGATACAGGTGTCCGTCAGGGGGACGAGACGCTCCTTTCCCCCTTTGCCCCGGACGCGAAGAATTCCCCTGCCGGGCTCGATGTCCTCGAGGTCCAGCCCGAGGGCCTCGCTGATGCGGAGCCCTGAGCCGTAGAGGAGCTCGGCCAGGGCGAGGTCGCGCCGGCTGCACGGGGCCTGTCCCTCCTCGTTTTCCAGGAGCGACTTGGCCTGGTCCGGGTTGAGGAAGCGCGGATGCTGCTGCTTTTGTCTGGGGTTGCTCACCCCGGCGGCAGGATCCGTCTGGACGAGGCCGGTCCGCAGGCAGTGGCGGAAAAAGCTGCGCAGGCTGGCCAGCTTCCGTGCCACGGAGCGACGGCTCAGTCCCTTGCGGTGCAGATCGCGGATGAATCCGTGGATGTGGCTGCGCCCGACGCGGTCCGGGACGCCCAGGTCGAGGGCGGCGCGCCGGAGGAGATAGGCGTTGAACTGGTTGAGATCCGTGTTGTACGCGGAGATGCTGGAGGAGGAGTAGCCCTTCTGGGCAAGGAGGTAGTCCAGAAAGGACTGGATCGCACCGGGTTTTTCCCCGTCCTTCCAAGAGGGCATGGCTGTGTTCTCCCTGTTGCCGCCCGTCTGGACGCTTTTGGGCAATGTCGCGTCCAGGGAATGAGCATAACCATTTTCTTCGCGGGCTATTTTTTCACTGCGAAGTGGAGGTTCTGGATTTTCAATAGCTCCTCGCGCGGGGATCCTAGCGAAGCAGCATGTAGTGCATCCCGTCCTGCCGGCTCACGACGCCCTTGAGCTCGAGGCCAAGAAGGATCTGGCTGGTGCGGCTGCTGCTCCAGGCCATCCTCCGGGTCAGGGTGTCGATGTGCAGCGGTGCGGCCGAGTCCATGGCCCGGACCAGGTCGGCCTCCGGGTCCGTGAGGTCCTCGACTGGCGTTCCCGCTTCACGGTCCCCGCTGGACCCGGTCTCGCTTTCCGGTTGGCGTGGGGCCCATTCCCGGAGCATGGGGCCGACCTCCCGCAGGATGTCCTCGGCCGAGCGGGTGAGCACCGCGCCGCGCTTGATCAGCGCGTTGCAGCCAGCAAAGGACGGCTGCCTGGGAAATCCGGGCACGGCGAAGACCTCCCTGCCCTGATCCAGGGCGTATTGCGCCGTGATCAGGCTCCCGCTCTGTTTCGCGGCCTCGACCACGAGCACGCCGAGACAGAGGCCGCTGATGATCCGGTTCCTGCGGGGGAAATTGTGGGCCTCGGGTTGTGTGCCCGGGGCGAATGCGGTCAGGATCAGGCCGTTGTTCACCATTGCACGCCGGAGTTCCCTGTTGCGGGCCGGATAGACTTGGTCCAGGCCGGTGCCCAACACGGCAGCGGAGCCGCCGAGGCCGTTGAGCGCGCTCTGATGGGCGATACGGTCGATGCCCCAGGCGAATCCGGAGACCACGCAGATGCCCTGCGAGGAGAGCTCCCGGGCTATGGAGTCCGCGACTCCCTTTCCCGGGGCGCTGCAGCTCCTAGAGCCCACGATGGCTACGCAGGGGCCGCGGAGAAGCCGAAGATTGCCCGCATAATAGAGGTGCAGCGGCGGATTGGGGATGTGCCGCAGGCGG
>CAYFSD010000097.1:0-6678 GCA_964345705.1 uncultured Desulfohalobiaceae bacterium | reverse complement strand
GCAGCTAGCTCGGAAGAAAAGGAGCCGTCCCTCGCTTGAGGGGCGGCTCCTTTTATTGTGGAGAGGAGAGCGAATAGCCGGAGCGTTCTTTTCCGTGCGGTCCTAGAGCCCGAGATTGGTCCGCTTGGATTCGATTTGGCCGAGCATGTCGTCCGCGGCCTTGCCCGCGTCCTTCTCCACGTTGAGCAGCCCACCGGTGACTCCGGATAGGTCCTGGGTCAGGAGCTTGACTAGGTCCGGGCCTCCGGTGACATTGGTGTATTGTATCTCAATTCCTTTCTCAGACCAAAGGAAGCAGCGTGTTTTTCAAGAGGGTGCTTGGCGGACGAAGAGGGAAATGGCAGAATAACTGTTTGTGGTGAGAACGTTTCGGGAGGAGCCGGAAACTCCCCTTGCGGGGACCATGTCCTTTTGACTGGGCCGGTTTCGCGGAGGAAAAGAAAGGAAGGAGACTGCGGGACATGAAGTACAGGGAGCTCGGCCGGACAGGGGAAAGGGTGTCCGTTCTCGGTTTCGGCTGCATGCGCCTGCCGGTGGTGGACGGCCGGGAGGACCGGATCGACGAGGATTTGGCCACTGAGCTGCTGGATGAGGCCATCGACCAGGGAGTCAATTATCTGGATACGGCCTATCCCTATCACAAGGGCATGAGCGAGCAGTTTCTGGGGAACTTCCTGCGGGGCGGCAGAAGGGAGAAGGTCTATCTGGCCACCAAGCTGCCCTCCTGGGACGTGTCCGAGCCGAAGGACATGGACGCGCTCCTGCAGGAGCAGCTGAGGAGGCTGCAGACGGAATACATCGATTTCTACCTGTTGCACAACATCAAGCGGGAGTGGTGGCACAAGCTCTACGATTTTGGAGTGCTCGATTTTTTGGATGGGGCGATCCGGCAGGGCAGGATCCGGTATGCGGGGTTTTCCTTCCACGACGAGCCGGATCATTTCCGCCGTGTGGTGGACAGCTACGACTGGGATTTCTGCCAGATCCAGTACAACTACATGGACGAGGAGGTGCAGGCCGGGACCGCCGGACTGAAGCACGCCGCTTCCAAGGGCCTGGGGGTGGTGGTCATGGAGCCGCTGCGGGGCGGCACCCTGGCCAACAGGATGCCCGAGGATATCCAGGGGATCTGGGAGGAGACGGAAACGCGGCGCAGCCCTGCGGAATGGGGGCTTCGCTGGGTGTGGAACCATCCGGAGGTCTCGGTGGCTCTCAGCGGCATGAACTCCCGGGAGCAGGTCAGGGAGAATTGCCGGATCGCGCACGAGGCCGAGGCCAATGCCCTGACCGAACAGGAGCTGGGAGTGATCTCCCGGGTCAGGGACGCCTTCAGCCACAGGTTGCAGGTGCCCTGCACCGGTTGCGGATACTGCACGCCCTGCCCGGGCGGGGTGAACATCCCCAGGATCTTCGGTCTGTACAACGATCGCTTCATGTTCGGGGATAAGCGGTATCCCCATCTTATGTACACCATGTCCACGAACCGGGCGGAACAGGCGGACAACTGCCAGGAGTGCGGCGAATGCGAGGAGGTCTGCCCTCAGGGCATCGAGATTGTCCGGGAGCTGAAGAAGGCCCACGAGGTGCTCCTGGAGCCCCCGGAGCAGTAGCTTGCCGGTGACAGGGCGTTGAAGGAGTCCTTTCAGGAGCCCTCGTGTCCAGCGTGGGCGAAGGATGAGGAGGCGGCGTATGGACCAAAACATGGCCAGATTATCCCGGAGGCGATCCGGGCGAGACACTCTCGGGGCGTACGGCGGCCTTCTCCTTATCCTGTTCCTGGTGGGCCTGACCTCCTCCTTGGGGGCGCTGTTCACTCCCGGTCCGTGGTACCAGGCGCTGGACAAGCCCGAGCTCACTCCGCCGGGCTGGGTCTTCAGCCCCGTCTGGGTGGCGCTGTATCTGATGATCGCAGCAGCGGGCTGGCTGGTATGGCGGAGGGTCCGGCGCCCCGCGCATCCCGCGGTGATCGTCTGGGCGGGGCAGTTGGTCGCCAACGCCCTGTGGTCCTGGATCTTCTTTGGGCTGGAGAAGCCCGGGCTGGCGCTTGTGGATATCCTGGTCCTGCTGGGCTTGATCCTGGCCTTTGCGGTCTACGCGTATTCCGTGTCCAGAGCCGCTTCCCTGCTCTTCCTGCCCTATGCCCTGTGGGTGGGGTTCGCCGTCTATCTCAATCTGGGGATCGTGCTCCTGAATTGAACGGCTTCCGGGGACAATGGGGTGCGAGAGCGAACCGATCCGGCGGGCTGCTGCCGGTGCCGCGGCCCCAGCTCCTGACTTTCGGGCTGGTGGCTCCCGCGTGATGGGGCTCCCGGGATCCCGGGAGCGCATTGCGACACGCCCCCTTGAGGAATGCAATGAAAACGATACAATGGAAAATATGGGGAAAACCTCCTCCAGGGACTCCGTTTTGACGGTCCGTGGCGGAAGGCCCTCGGCTCAGCGTGATGAGCCATCACTTTCGAACCCGGACACATGGGAGGAGGGGAGCCATGGAGCAGAAATTCACCTGGGACGCAAAATCCATCGCCGTGGAAGAGCCGGTCAAGGATGAAGTGGAAAGGCAGCTCACCAAGGCGCTCGATTACACAAAATCTGGGGAGAGCGGGACAATCCAGCCGTGTCATATGGAGGAGCCGGCAAGGGTCCATCTCTTCCAGTACAACCCCTTGAAGAACGAAGCCTACGGGGAGATCAAGTGCTGCTGCGGGGACGATCTCACGCGATTCACCGTGCGTATTGATAACCGGGAAATCACCTATTACTGATCCAGGGAGGCATGTATGCACAAGGTACTGATAGCCTATGTCAGCAGGACCGGCAAAACGGAAAAGATGGCCAACATGATTGCCGAGGGGCTCCGCATGGGTGGCCAGGATCCGGTGGTGAAAAAGGTTTCCGAATTGAAGAAGCCCGAGGAGCTGGAAGGCTACGACGGATACATCTTCGGCTGCCCCACCTATCATCGGGATATCACGGAAGGGATGAAGCAGTTCCTTTTTCTGGCGGAGAACGTGAACCTGGTGGGCAAGATGGGCGGGGCGTTCAACGCCTATACGCACAGCGGAGAGTCGGGCGGGATCATCTATGACACCATGAAATACGTGTACAAAATGGACACCACTGATCTGGGGCCTCTCGAGCTCAAGGAGGCCACAGTGGAAACGAATGAAGGGACCCGGGCCTGCCAGGATTACGGCAAGGCCATCGGCCAGAAGCTGGGCGGCTGAGCCCATGAGCCGGGAAAGAGGCCCGTGTTCCGCGTTCCTCTGCTTTGCGGCGGGCTCAAGCGAACCGCAGCGAGCGGACGGATAATTCTTTCATCCCCGCCATGCGGGATACAACAAGGGCCCGACCCATGCCGGATATCCCCCAGCAGCCGAGGAAGCACGTGGTCACCTCCAGGGAGCGCGACTCCTTTCTCGCCTGGCTCTGGCGATTCCTGGGCGAGCGGCGCACCCTGGTCCTGGCCACGTGCAACCATTCCGTGCCTACCTGCAATCTGATGAGCTTTGCCCTAGCCTCCGCGGAGTGCTCCCTGCTTTTGGCCACCCCCGCAAAGACCGCGAAATACGACGCCATGCGCGCGAATCCCGCGGTTTCCCTGATGGCCCTGGACGCCCCAGCCCTGGAGCAGGACCTGGATCAGGGGACGGCGGTGACCCTGGAGGGAGAGGCCGCGGAGATTCTGGGCTCCGAGGAACGCGAGCGGCAGGAGATCCTTTTCGCGAAAGCGAATCCGCGGCTGGAGGATTTCGTCAAGAGCCCGAGCTCCGCCCTGTTCCGCGTGGACCTGCGCCGCGTGGTACGTGTGACCAATTTCCAGCGGCTGAGCGAGCTCGTGCTGTAAAGCCTCATGGGGTCCCGCGAGGGACAAATCAGGGAAGCCTGGCGAGATCTCAGCTCGTGCCGGTCCAGGAATGCCCCGGCTGGACGATTCGTGGTCTTGTCCGCAAAAGGATGTCTGAAGCAGGTTAGCCAATCCAGGGGGTTACGGCCACTCGAATATCCTGGATGCCCTGGATGTTTTTCATGCCTTCCCGTATGGAACGGGCCAAGACCTCTTCTTGCTCAAGATCGCCCTGTACGCGCACAATTGCTGTTTGCCCCTGGACTTGAACCTCGATGCTGGGATGCTTGGTAATCAACTGCGCTTTGATTTCTGACGCCTTGGCGAGCTCTTCGAGCATTTGCTGGGATTCCGAAGTCTGCTGCAGATAATCTTTATTCAAAATTTGAGAGATGATATCGACAATGTCATCAGTCTCTATCTTGCTCGCATTGAATATCATATCATACTGTGAAGGGTCACAGGGATCGTTCCCTATAACATGAATGCTCCATTTACGTCTTTCTTCATCGTCCTTGCTCAGTAAATAACGTGCTTCTTCCTTGCTTATATCTTCTCTTTCACTCTCTCGTTCAACTCGATCTTCCATTTCTGCGCGAACCCTTATACGCAATAGATGATTTATCTTGGGAATGAATGCGTGACCGGACAAACCGTGGTACACGATGTTGTCCTTTCTCATGTGGTTGAGCAGTGCGTTCTGGATATACGAAAAATATCTTTTTCTTCCGCTTGTGAATCGATCGAGAACGGAAACTGGATCGTGAAGAGCGCGTTCCAGCTTGATCTCAGAGACATTGAAATGCTCAGAGGCCTCGATAAGCACCTCCCTGGAAATGAGCTCGTAATTCATCTTTTGGGCGAGCTTTTCCGCAACCTCGCGTCCCCTGGTGTACGACCCTCTGGAAATGGTGACGATCGGCATACAACCTCCTCCTTGGGCTTGTGTTCCCGTCCTTCCGGGTTGATTTGTCCGGAAAAAATTGCGAAAAAAGCAACTAGCTATTTGGACTATTCTTTTGCTTCATAGCTTGTGTCGCACAGAGGCGTCAAGCAACCGTGTTTTGTGCACCGGAGGAATCCGGCATCGCTTGCCCACAGGCATGCCGGATATGGTCAAGCGGGGACGGGATCAGGATCGCGCGTCATTGCTCAGGGCTGCGGAGCGGATAACCCATTGGCGGGAGGCATCGCTTGTTCAAGTCCGACAGGCGGAGGGCCGGAAAGCGAGGGGCGAAACTGGCCCCGGGATTTGATGCAGAAAGCCAAGACTTCGGGAGGCAAGCATGAGAATCCAGCTGATCCGCAACGCGACCATGAAGATCACCTACGCGGGCAAAACGCTGCTCACCGATCCCATGCTCTCTCCGCGGGGCAGCCTTCCTTCCTTCGCCGGGGTGGAGAAGAATCCCACCGCGGAGCTGCCCTTTTCCGTCCCGGAGATACTGCACGGAGTGGAGGGGGTGCTTGTCAGCCACGATCACCCCGATCACCTGGACAGCGAGGCGATCTCCCAGCTGTCCCGCGATGTCCCCGTCTTCTGTCAGCCCGAGGATGCGGGGCGACTCCAAGGGGCGGGCTTCGAGCGGGTCCGGGCCGTTAAGGATTCCGCGACCTGGGACGAGGTCACCATCTCCCGAACCGGGGGCAGGCACGGACAGGGCAGGACCGGGTCGATGATGGGCCAGGTCTCCGGGTTCGTGCTTCAGGCGGAGACGGAGCCAACAGTCTACTGGGTGGGGGACAGCGTCTGGTGCGAGGAGGTGGAACAGGCCCTACGGGTCCACGAGCCGGAGGTGATCCTCACGCATTCCGGAGGGGCGGCTTTCCCCGGAGATGCGCCCATCATCATGGACGCGGAGCAGACCCTGGAGGTCCTCCGCGCGGCTCCGCAAGCCACGGTGGTGGCGGTGCACCTGGAATCCCTGGATCACTGCTGGACCAGCCGGGCCATGCTGCGCGATGCGGCGGACAAGGCCGGTGTCCCCGAGTCGAGGCTGCTGATTCCGAAGGACGGGGAGAGCCTTCCATAGGAGCCCTCTCTCGGGAGGTGCTGAAAAAGTCGCTATCACCGGTGAGGCATGAGCATGCGCACGAACATCGCGCTCCGATTGCTGCCCCTGGCGCTCGTTCTCTTCATGGCCGCAGCCGCAGTGCCGGCTTATGCGTTGAGTGCGCACGAGGCCGGCATTGAAGCGTTCGAGGAAGGGGACTACGAGGAGGCGCTCCGCTATTTCCGGCAGGCGCAAAGGAAGGGCGTGAACACCCCGAACCTCTGCTACAATCTGGGTGTGACCTACTACCGGCTGGAGCGCTACGAGCAGGCGGAGGACGCGTTCCGGCTCCTGACAGGGAACCCGGATTGGCGTCCGCTGGCCCTGTACAATCTGGGCCTGATCGCGGAGGCCCGGGGAAACAGCCGCAAGGCAAGGGATCACTACTCCCGGGCCCGCGATGCGGCCGGAGAGTCGCGGGTGGCAAAACTCGCGGCCCGAAAGCTCGAGGAATCAAGGCCCAGGGAACCCGAGCCGGAGGAGCCCGAGCAGGAGGAACCAGAGCCGGAGGAATCCGAGCCGGCCTCCGCTCCCGATCGAGCCTATGGCCTGATATCGGCGGCCGCGGGCTATGAGGACAATGTCCTGCTCGCCCCCGAGGACGGCTTCGAGGGCGTTGGCGAAGAAGGGGACCTGTTCACCGAGCTTTCCGCTCTGGCCGGCATTTTCGTCTCCGGCAATCGCAGCGACGGGGTGCGTCTGGATGTGGACGCCTTCACCCGCCAGTACGCGAGCGACACCGATTACAGCTTCACGTTCCTCTCCACGGGTGTCAGC
>CAYFSD010000096.1:0-6684 GCA_964345705.1 uncultured Desulfohalobiaceae bacterium | reverse complement strand
CTCCGCCCTCGGAGGAAACCGCGCCCGGTAGCGCCGGGTAGCCCGGGTAAGCCGGTTTGCGCGGGGACAGGCCGCGGTGCGCACAGTGCGAGGTACACCCTATGACCGCGGGATTCTTTCATTCCGAGGAAGGCCTTTCCCGGGAGGAGATCGCCTCCCTGCAGACACAGCGCCTGCAGAGCACGGTGGAGCGGGCCAAGAAGTCCCCGTTCTACGCTGAAAGGCTGCAGGGGATCGATCCGGCCTCCCTGAAGAGCCCTGAGGCCATCAGACACCTGCCGCTGACCACCAAGGACGATCTGCGGCAGCACTATCCCTTCGGATTTTTGACCCAGCCGGTGGAGAACATGGTGCGGCTGCACGCCTCCTCCGGCACCACGGGGAGCCCCACCGCCATCCTCTACACCAGGCAGGACCTGGCCACCTGGGCCGACCTGGTCGCCCGCTGCATGTCCATGGTCGGCGTCCGCCCCGGGGACATCTTCCAGAACCTGAGCGGATACGGGCTGTTCACCGGGGGCCTGGGCATCCACTACGGGGCCGAGCGCCTGGGCTGCCTGACCATTCCCGCGGGCGCGGGGAACAGCAAGCGGCAGATACGCTTGCTCCAGGATTTCAAGGTCAGCGTGGCCCACATCATCCCCTCCTACGCCATGCACCTGTCCACGGTGATCCGGGAGATGGGCCTCGATCCCGCGGATCTGCCCCTGCGCATCCTCCTCATCGGAGCGGAGCCCCATACGGAGCAGATCCGGCAGCGGATCGAGGCGACCTACGGGGTCCGCGCGTACAACTCCTACGGGCTCTCGGAGATGAACGGTCCGGGCGTGGCCTTCGAATGTCCGCAGCAGCAGGGCATGCACCTCTGGGAGGATGCCTACATCATGGAGATCCTGGACCCCCGCACCCTGGAGCCGGTGGAGGACGGGGAATACGGGGAGCTGGTCATGACCTCCCTGACCCGGGAGGGGATGCCGCTTATCCGCTACCGGACCAAGGACCTGACCCGGGTAGTGCCCGGAACCTGCCCCTGCGGCCGGGCCCATCGTCGCATCGAGCGTATCACGGGCCGGACGGACGATATGATCATCCTCAAAGGGGTGAACTTCTACCCCATGCAGGTGGAGCGAGTGCTCATGGACATCCCCGAGGTGGGGGAGAACTACCAGATCCTGCTGGAGCGCTCGGGGTACATCGACCAAATGCGGGTCCGCGTGGAGATAAAGGACGAATACTTCGTGGAGGACATGCGAGCCCTCAAGGGCCTGGAGCAGAAGATCGCCCGCAGCCTGCGGGAGGAGATCCTGGTCGGCCCCAAGGTGGAGCTCGTGGAGCACCGCAGCCTGCCCCGCAACGAGGGCAAGGCGGAGCGCGTGGTGGATATGCGTGGCTCGGAGAACTAACGCGCTATGATCTATCTGGCTGTCGCGCTCCTTTTGCTGCTCATGCTGCTGGCCTGGGCCTCCATTTTCTTCAGCCTGCCGGGCAATTGGATCAACGTTGCCCTGCTGGGCCTGTGGAAGCTCTTTCATCCGGAAATGCCCGCGGGGTGGTGGTTCTTCCTCGGCCTGCTCCTGCTCGCCGCGGCGGGCGAGGCCCTGGAATTCGCCAGCCAATGGTGGGGCGGCAAGCGTTACGGCGGGAGCTCCCGGGGGAACTGGGGGTCCCTGCTCGGCGCCCTGGTCGGGGCGATCGCGGGCGCCCCGTTCTTCCTCGGCGTGGGGGCGATCCTGGGAGCCGTGGCCGGCGCCTTTCTGGGCAGCCTGATCGTGGAGCTCGTCTCGGGCAAGGAGATGGCCCGGGCCATCCACGCCTCCAAGGGGGCCATGCTGGGCCGGGTGCTCGGCTTCGCGGCCAAGGCCGGGCTGGGGATGGTGTTGATTATGCTGGCCCTGCCCCGGATCTGGCCCTAGCAGGCATACTAGAGGAATGAAAAATGGCGCATGCAGAAGAGGAATTCCCCGCCTATCGGGGAGAGATGGAATATGTGTGTCAGGGATGCGGGAGCCGCTTCCCCGCGGCCGAGCTGTACTACACCTGTCCGGGCTGCGGCGGGGTGTTCCTGTTGGAGGACACGCGCTTCGCGGAGCTGACCCGAACGCCGGGTCGCGAGTGGCGCGAGATATTCGACGCCAGGGCCGCGTCCAAGCATCCGGCCCTGCGGGGGATCTTTCGCTTCTACGAGCTTGTGGCCCCTATCCTGGAGCCCGGGGATATCGTGAGCCCGGGGGAGGGCGGGACCCCGGTGATCCGGGCCAATGCGGACCTGGAGGCGCGGGTGGGCCGGTCCCTGGCCTTCAAGAACGAGGGGCAGAACCCCAGCGCCTCCTTCAAGGACCGGGGCATGGCCTGCGCCTTCAGCTACCTCCAGTCCGTGATGCGGCAAAGGCAATGGGAGCACATGCTCACGGTGTGCGCCTCCACCGGGGACACTTCCGCGGCCGCGGCCATGTATGCCGCGTACGTGGGCGAGCGGGTCACCTCGGTGGTCCTTCTTCCCCAGGGCAAGGTGACCCCGCAGCAGCTGGCCCAACCCCTGGGCAGCGGGGCGCGGGTCCTGGAGCTGCCGGGGGTGTTCGACGACTGCATGAAGGTGGTGGAGCACCTGGCGGAGACCTGTCCCGTGGCTCTGCTCAACTCCAAGAATAGCTGGCGCATTCTGGGCCAGGAGACCTACGCCTTCGAGGTGGCCCAGTGGGCCGACTGGGAGACGGCGGACAAGGCGGTCTTTGTCCCCGTGGGCAACGCGGGCAATATCTCCGCGATCCTGGCCGGCTTCCTCAAGCTCCATCGTCTGGGCCTCATCGACCAATTGCCGCAGATCGTCGGGGTGCAGTCCTCCCACGCGGACCCGGTGTACCGCTATTACAGCGCCCCGAAGGGCGAGCGGCGCTACGAGCCGGTGGCGGTGCGCTCCAGCGTGGCCCAGGCCGCCATGATCGGGGATCCGGTCTCCTTCCCCAGGGTGCGCTCCCTGGCGGAGCAGTACCGCTCCCTGGCCGGGGAGTCCGCCTTCCAGGTGGTCCAGGTCTCGGAGCAGGAGATCGTGGAGGGCATGCTTGAGGCGAACCGGCACGGGCACATCGCCTGCACCCAGGGCGGGGAGTGTCTGGCCGGGCTCCTGCGGGCGGCGGAGGAGGGGCTCGTTTCCCGGGACAAGACCGCGGTGCTCGATGCCACGGCCCACTCCCTGAAGTTCCAGTCCTTCCAGCAGATGTACTTCGAGAACAGCTTTCCCCCGGAGTACGAGATCGAGCCCCGGGGCGAGCTGATCAACCTCCCTCGCTCAGTCCGGGCCGGGGATGCCTCTCCGGAGACGGACCGCGCGGCCTTTGTCTCCAGAGCGGCGGAGGAGATCAAGGAGCTGCTCGGGCTGTCATGAGACCGATCCCAGGCTGTCCCCCAAGTCCCGCAAAAGCGATTTGTCCGTGAAGTCGAAGGTGAGCGGGGTCAGGGTGATGTGGCCCCGCGTGAGCAGGGTCCGGTCCGCCTCCGGCTCCAGGTTCTCCTCCAGGATCTCCCCGCAGAGCCAGTAGTAGTCCCGTCCTCTCGGATCCGTCCGCTTTTCGTACCAGTCCTCGTACACCGCGCTGGTTTGCGGGCAGAGCCGGAGTCCCCGGCTCTGCTCCACGGAGCAGTCCGGGAAGTTGAGGTTGATCACCCTCCTGGCCGGCAGACCGGGCCAGTCGATCCGTTCCAGGAGCCTCGTGGTGTACCGGGCCTGCTCCGTGAGATCGCTCGGGTTGAAGTGATCCACGGACACGGCCATGGAGGGGGTTCCCACCAGGGCGGCCTCGGTGGCCGCGGCCACGGTCCCGGAGTAGAGCACGTCCACCCCCACGTTGGCCCCGCTGTTGATCCCGGAGATGAGCAGATCCGGCTGGATGCGGAAGACCGTGCCCAGGGCCATCTTCACGCAGTCCACCGGCGTGCCCGAGACCCCGGTGCCCACGAAGTGGTCCTCCCGCACCTCTCGGGTGCGCAGGGGCAGGCTCAGGGTGACCGCGTGCCCCACCGCGGACTGTTCCGTGAGGGGGGCGACGATATGCACGCTGTGCCCGGCCCGTTCCAGCTCGCGAGCCAGGCAGCGAAGTCCCACGGCCCAGATGCCGTCGTCGTTGGTCAAAATGATATTCATGCGGCGGATCGTCCTTGTGGCTCTTGGCGCATTTGCCGACGGAAATCGCGGAAATTCCGCGCCTTCCGGCCGGATGCCGGCTTTGAAAAAAATCGCGAATCGGGATACAGTGAGTTGGCTCCCGGGCGGCCCAGAAATCCGCTCCCGGAAGCGCCGGGCCTCTTCACGGAAAAACGAACCCTGTATAACCCGAAACCGGAGCACATGACAAGGCGCGATGTACACCAAGACCTGCCCTATCCGCGAATTTCGCACCGGTCAGAACGTGGACGACGTATACGTCCTGGTCCAGGCCAGACAGGCAGCCTCCCGCAACGGGCCCTACTGGGATCTGCGCCTGCAGGATGCCTCGGGTCAGATCGAGGCCAAGATCTGGTCTCCGCTGAGCAACGAATACACCGATCTCAGGGCGGAGCAGGTGGTACGGGTGCGGGCCCAGGTCCGGACCTTCCGAGAGCAGCATCAGTTGGTTGTTTCCGAGCTGACCCACCTCCGGGAGGGGGAGTTCCAGTGGTCGGACCTCATCCCCTGTAGCGATCCCCCGCCGCAGGAGCTTTTGCAGGAGCTTCAGGGGCTGTGCCGCAAGGAGCTGACCCATCCGGGCTGGAAAAAGCTCTGCCGCGAAGTGCTGGGCGGAAGGGACATGCGCGACAGGCTGCTGGCCGCGCCGGCGGCCAAGGCCATCCATCACGCCTATCGCGGGGGATTGCTGGAGCACACCCTGCATGTGGCCCGGACCTGTTTGGCCCAGTGCGATCTCCGGCCCGACCTGGATCGGGAGATCCTGCTCGTTGGCGCGGTGGTGCACGATCTGGGCAAGGCCTGGGAGCTCCGGGGCGGGGTGGCTCCGGAATACACCGATACCGGGCGTCTGTTGGGGCACATCGTTCTGGGGCTGCAGGTCCTGCAGCCGATCACGGATCGGATCGAGGAGCTCGATTCCGGGCTGCTGCTTCATCTGCACCATCTCATCCTGAGCCATCACGGGGAGTTCGAATTCGGATCCCCCAAGCGGCCCAAGACCAAGGAGGCCTTTGTCCTGCATTTCGCGGACAATCTTGACGCCAAGCTGAACACCGTGGACTCCGCCCTGGAGGACAGCGACCAGGACGATCCCTGGTCCGCGTACCAGCGTTCCCTGGAGCGCAAGGTCTACCGCGCGGCCAGCACGAGGGACTTCGAGAAGAACGGGGATTCATCAGGCAAGGGCACGACCAGGCGATGCTTATTACCTTTGAAGGAATAGAGGGATCGGGCAAGAGCACCCAGGCCGAGCTGCTGGAGGCGAGCCTGCGTCGGCGCGGCCTGGATCCCCTGCTTTCCAAGGAGCCGGGTGGAAGCGCCCTGGGCGGGCAACTGCGCCGCATCCTCCTGGATACGGCCACAACGGATCTCACCGAGGAAGCAGAGCTCTTCCTCTACCTCGCGGACAGGGCCCAGCACGTGGCCCAGGTCCTCGACCCGGCTTTGAGCCGGGGCCGGGTGGTGATCGTGGACCGCTACACGGACTCCACCCAGGCCTACCAGGGACGGGGCAGAGGGGTGCATCCCGAGGCCATTCCGGAGCTCAATCGCATCGCCTCCCGCGGTGTCGAGCCCGATCTCACCTTTGTCCTCGACGTGGAGGCGCGGACCGGGCTGGAGCGGGCCAGGGGACGCAACGCGGCGAACCGGGCCGAGGAATCCGAGGGGCGCTTCGAGGCGGAGGATCTCGCCTTCCATCAACGGGTCCGCCGGGAATATCTGCGCCTGGCCGAGGCCCATCCAGAGCGGATTTGTCTGGTGGACGGCGGTGGCTCTCAGGAGCGCATCCAGGCGGAGATCCTGGAGAGGGTGACGGCGAGGCTGGCGGCCTGGGGTTAGCCATGGGGCGGCAGCGCCTGGTGTCGCGTCCATGAAATGGGCATAAAGAATTTCTTCGCGGGCCATTTTTTCACTTCGAAGCGCAGGTTCTGGATTTTCTATCGTTCCTCGCGCGGGGACCCTCAACCACGCGCTACTTTCTGTGTCGATATCCGTCCTGATTGAAACGAAGGCAAGAAAAGTGAGAGCAGTGTTCCACCCACGCGACGAACGAAGAAAATCCTCAGAACCTGCGCTCGAGCGAGCGTTCAAAAACAGCCCGCAAAGAAATTCTGTCTGATCCAAATGGTTTTATTCTTTTTTCCGGACGCCACACTCGTCGCAGCCAGGGTGCCCTCCCTGTCCCGCCCGGACCCGTGACGGCTCGAGTTGACATTTCGGGGGAGATGGCTACTATCATATATATGAGCTGCCTTCCGGCCTTCAAGAAGCCGACGTTCCTGCTGATCGTTTGGTCGTGAGCGAGCCCGTCGATCTTCCTGTTCTTCCCTTTCCAGAGGCGGCGAGACAACAGCCTGTCCAAACGGGACGGGCCACCAAGCAAGGAGAATGCTATGGCGGACAAGGTCAAGCTCTACGCCCTGAGCACCTGCTCCCACTGCAAGAAGACCAAGGAGCTGCTGCAGAGCCAGGGAGTGGACTACGACGCCACGGATGTGGATCAGCTCGAGGGCGAGAAGCGT
>CAYFSD010000095.1:4921-6713 GCA_964345705.1 uncultured Desulfohalobiaceae bacterium | reverse complement strand
CGCATGGGGGCTGCGTTCCCGCAGGAGCCCTTCCATGTTCGGCAGGGACACGTCATCCTCCGGGCCCACGCCGCCCTGGACCACGGACCAGATCTGCGGCGGGGTCCCGCCGGCGGCCGTGGCCCAGATGGCCCGCAGATTGTCCAGATGGGGGAACTGATGCGTGGCCCCGGCCTGGACCACGTCCAGCCGGCCCGCGGCCTCCCCCGGGGCGGCGGCCATCTGCAGGTACCAGCTGGGGCGGACATTGCCCCACTTGGTCTTCAAGTACTCCCCCTTCTTGATGTCCTGCAGGCTGGCCCGCTTGAGCAGGGTGAAGTCCTCGGGATTCTCCTTGGCGTAGTCCTCCAGGTCCACGGTCTTGCCCAGGCTGATCCGGCTCAGGTCCGTTCCGGCCAGCCCCCCGTAGTCCGGGTCCCGGGAGATGTCGAAGTACACCGAGCGCAGCTTCTCGTATCCCCTGCCCTTGTCCAGCAGGCGCTGGCACATGGAGAGCATGAGCTCCTGGCGGCTCGAGGCGGGACAAAGCACAAGGCCCTCCGCGCCCATCCGCCGAGCCAGGGCCCGCACCCTGTCCGTGAGCTCCGCGGAGTGCCGCTCCAGGCTCAGGCCCCGCTCCCGGGCCTGCAGCACGGCCTGATCATCCAGGTCCGCCAGGCCCACGTACACCGAGCACTCCATGTCCCGCGTCTTCAGATAGCGCTGCAAGACGTCCTGGAAGACGATCCGGCGCCAGGTCTCCAGGTCCCCGATATCGTCCGCCGGCGGCCCGGGGGTGAAGACGTCCAGCCGGCAGGACTGCAGATCCAGGTATTCCTTGCGCTGGCTGCGCAGGTTCTCCAGGCGCATGCCCTGCTTGAGCGGGGAGGCGAAGAGCGGCGTGCTCAGGTAGCGCTCTCCCCCGTCGGGCAAGAGGACCACGATGAGCCCCTCCTCCAGCTCCGAGGCCAGCTGCAGGGCCCCGCCCAGGGCGGCGCCGGAGCTCATCCCGGCGAAGATGCCCTCGGTGCGGGCCAGCTTGCGGCAGAGCTCGAAGGCGTATTCGTCCTCGATGCGCAGGATCCGGTCCAGGGCCTTCTTCTCGTAGATTCCGGGGGGATAGGAGGCCTGCATGTTCTTCAGGCCCTGGATGGCGTGCCCGGCATAGGGCTCCACCGCCACGGTGCGCACCTCCGGCGCATTGTCCCGCATCCACTTGGCCAGGCCCATGACCGTGCCCGAGGTGCCCATGCTCCCCACCACATGGGTCACTCGGCCCCCGGTCTGCTCCCAGACCTCCGTAGCGGTGGTCCGATAGTGGGCCTGGACGCAGGCGGGGTTGTTGAACTGGTCCATGAGGACGTAGGTCTCCGGCTCCTCCCTGGCGAGGCGGTAGGCCTCCTCGATGGCCCCGTCCGTGGCCAGATGCCCCGGGGTGAGATGGATCTGCGCCCCGTAGGCCCGCATGATCCGCTTGCGCTCCTCGGAGGCGGACTCGGGCATGAGGAGCAGGAGCCTGTACCCCTTCACCGCGCAGACCATGGCCAGGCCGATCCCGGTGTTCCCCGAGGTCGCCTCGATGATGGTCTTGTCCGCGGAGAGCTCGCCCCTGGCCTCGGCGTCCTCGATCATGGCCGCGGCCACGCGATCCTTGACCGACCCGGCCGGATTGAAGCTCTCCAGCTTGGCGCAGATGGTCACCCGGGGATTGGGACTCAGCCGATTGATCCGCACCAAGGGGGTATTGCCCACGAGATCCAGGACACTGTCTGCAATCATGTTCACCTCTGCGTCGGATCCGCGCTCCAGGACC
>CAYFSD010000095.1:2499-4821 GCA_964345705.1 uncultured Desulfohalobiaceae bacterium | reverse complement strand
CCGGCGCCCCAGCGCATCAGAGAAAGCTGGGATCGATGCCCGCCCGTCCGGAATCCATGATGGTCTTGAGGAAGGAAACGGTCTTCTCGTCCGCCGGGACCACGGGGAACTGGCCCCGACAGGCGTCGCACTGCACCCTGGCGGGCTGGGTCGGCGCGATGAGCGGGACTTTCCGCCCGCAGTGGGGACAGGGGTAGTAATAGACGATCTCCATGCCCACCGGCTTCACCGGGGACAGCGCATTGGCTTCGCTCATGAGCTCCTCTCTTTCGGTTCCCGCATGCTCCGTCCGGTCATCTCCTCCGGCTGGGGCAGCCCCAGACCCTGCAGAATCGTGGGGGCCACGTCCCCCAGCACGCCGTTTTGGCGCAGCTCCGGGGGCGGCTCCTTCTCCACCCAGACAAAGGCCACCTCGCTCTGGCTGTGGGCGGTCTGGACCTTGCCCTCAGCGTTCAGCATGGCCTCCGCGTTGCCGTGATCCGCTGTGAGCAGGAGCCTGCCCCCGCCGGCAAGGACCATGTCCATGACCCGGCCCACGCACTGGTCCACTGCCTCGCAGGCGGCGAGCGTGGCCTCGAAGCTCCCGGTGTGGCCCACCATGTCCAAATTGGCGAAATTGCAGACCACGAGGTCGTACTCTCCGGTGCTCCAGAGCCTTTCCAGCTCCTCCGTGACCTGGTACACGCTCATCTCCGGCTTCTGATCGTAGGTGGCCACCTCCCGGGGCGAGGGGATGAGCTTGCGCTCCTCCCCGGGAAAGGGCTCCTCCCGGCCGCCGTTGAAGAAGTAGGTCACGTGGGCGTACTTTTCCGTCTCCGCGATGCGCAGCTGCCGCAGGCCGTGCTCGGAGAGGACCTCCCCCAGGATGTTTTTGAGCTCCTGCTGGGGAAAGGCCACCGGCAGGGGAAAGGTCTCGTCGTACATGGTCATGCTGGCCAGGGCGTCGAGGCGCGGCGGCCCCTTCCGGTCGAACTCGGAAAAGTCGGGATCGTACAGGGCCTGGGTGATCTGCCGGACCCGGTCCGCGCGGAAATTGAACACGAATCCCGCATCCCCGTCCCGCATGGGCCCCGCAGGCTTGCCCTCCGCGTCCGTGATCACCGTGGGCGGAAGGAACTCGTCGGACACGCCCCGCTCATAGGCTGCGGACACGGCCCGCAGCGGATCCGTCTCCGTCTCCCCGCGGCCGTGCACTAGGGCCTCGTAGGCCAGCTGCGTGCGGTCCCAGCGCTTGTCCCGGTCCATGGCGTAGTAGCGGCCGCTGACCGTGGCGATCCGGCCCGCGCCAATGGCCTCCATGCTGTGTGTGAGCCGCTCCAGGTAGCCGTACCCGGCATAGGGGGAAGTATCGCGTCCATCCAGCACGGCGTGCACCGCCACGTCCTGCAGGCCCTTGCTCGCCGCGAGGCGCAGCAGGGCCTCCAGGTGCTCCAGATGGCTGTGCACCCCGCCGTCGGAGACAAGGCCCAGCAGGTGCAGGACGGAGCGATTCTCCAGGGCCCGGTCCATGACCCGGTTGAGCACCCCGTTGGCCTGGAAGGAGCCGTCCCGGATGCTTTGGCTGATGCGCACGATCTCCTGGTACACCACCCGGCCCGCTCCGAGGTTCAAATGCCCCACCTCGGAATTGCCCATCTGGCCCTGGGGGAGGCCCACCGCCTCTCCGCTGCAGGCCAGCCTGCCCCAGGGATACTCCGCCAGGGCCCGGTCCAGATTGGGGGTGTCCGCGGTGGTCACCGCGTTGCCCGCGCTCGGGGGCGCCTGCCCCCATCCGTCCAGGATCAAAAGCAGCATGGGCCGATCACCCTTCATGGCAACTCCCCGGAGAAAGCCTTGGCCGGGGGTCCGCCCCCGGCACGCGACTCCTCGTTTCCCGCAATCGCATCACCGTGTTCCTCAGGTCCGGGGCTCCGCGGCTGAATCGTCCTCCAGGCGCGGGGCCTCGCGCCATAGGCCGTCCAGATTGTAGAAGGTCCTGTACTCGGTCTGAAAGATGTGCAGCACCACGTCATTGGCATCCACAAGGATCCAGTGTCCGGGATGGTACCCCTCGATCCCCAGGACCTCCATGCCGGTCTCGCCGAGCTTGGTCAGCGTCCAGTCGGCCAGGGCCTGGGCGTGGCGCATGTTCTGCGCGGAGACGATGACCATGGCCTCGGTGCAGGAGCTGATATCCCGCACGTCCAGGCTGAGCACGTCCTCGGCCTGCTTCTCCCTGAGCCAGGCCACGATCCTGCCGGACTTGTCCTGAATCGATGTCGCGTCGACTTCCCTGCCTTCGCTTTCCTTGGTCATACTCGCCTGGTTTGTCCTTGTTCGCGT
>CAYFSD010000095.1:0-2399 GCA_964345705.1 uncultured Desulfohalobiaceae bacterium | reverse complement strand
GCCAGCCTTCAGCATAGACCACCAGCCCCGTTCTCTGCAACGAATTCCCCGGCCCTCCGCCCCCTTTCTTGACGTATACGGCCTGTTGCCCGACAATAGCGTCTCTTCATCTCATATGCGGCTGCAATGCGCCGGAACGAAGGCCGACAATCCCACAGACGCCAAAAGGAGCGCCTCATGATCTACGACGTGGAAAAGGAGACCCTGCCCAGGGAGGACCTGGAGGAGCTCCAGCTGAAACGGCTCCGGAGGATGGTGGAGCAGGTCTACCACAACGTGCCCTTCTACAGGAGCCGATTCGAGGAGCTGGGGCTCCGGCCGGAGCATATCCGCAGCCTGTCCGATATCAAGTATCTGCCTCTAACTGAAAAACAGGACTTACGCAATAACTACCCCTTCGGGATGTTCGCCGTGCCCAAGGAGAACGTGGTCCGGATCCACGCCTCCTCCGGGACCACGGGCAAGGCCACGGTGGTGGGGTACACCAGGCGGGACATCCGCACCTGGGCCGAGCTCATGGCCCGCTCCTACATGGCCGCGGGGGCCACCAGGCGGGACACCATCCACAACGCCTACGGATACGGGCTGTTCACCGGAGGCCTGGGAGTCCACTACGGAGCGGAGCAGATGGGGGCCACCATCCTCCCCGTCTCCGGAGGCGGGACCAAGCGCCAGGTCATGCTGCTGAACGACTTCAAGCCCACGGTGCTCTGCTGCACGCCCTCCTTCGCCCTGCACCTCTACGACGTGGCCCAGAGCTCGGGCATCAATTTCCGGGACCTGGCCCTGCACTGCGGCATATTCGGGGCCGAGCCCTGGACGGAGGAGATGCGGGCGGAGATCGAGTCCAAGCTGGGGCTCACCGCCCTGGACATCTACGGGCTCTCCGAGATCATGGGCCCGGGCGTGGCCATGGAGTGCAACACCGCCCAGCAGGGGCTGCACATCTGGGAGGACCACTTCCTGGCGGAGATCATCGATCCCGAGACCAGGGAGCCGCTGCCTCCCGGAGAGAAGGGGGAGCTGGTCATCACCACCCTGACCAAGGAGGCCCTGCCCCTGGTGCGCTACCGGACCAAGGACCTGACCCGGCTGACCACCACCCCCTGCCGCTGCGGCCGCACCCACATGCGCATGGACAAGGTCCTGGGCCGCACGGACGACATGCTCATCATCCGCGGGGTCAACGTCTTTCCCTCCCAGATCGAGAGCCTGCTCCTGGAAACCGAGGGCGTGGGCCCGCACTACCAGCTCATCCTCAGGCGCGAGGAATCCATGGATACCCTGGAGATCCAGGTGGAGGTGGACGAGAACGTCTTCTCCGACGAGATCAAGCACCTGCAGCGGCTGGAGAAGAAGCTCACCAAGAGCATCAAGGAATTCCTCGGGGTGACCGCGCAGATCAAGCTGGTCGAGCCCCAGACCATCTCCCGCTCCGAGGGGAAGGCGCAGCGCATCGTGGATTGCCGGGGGATCTAGACAACATTGATCGGCCCGCCGGGCCTGCAAGACCCCATACAGGAGGCTTAGCATGAAAGTGGAACAAATCTCGATTTTTCTGGAGAACAGGGCGGGTCGGCTCTCCGAGGTCACCCAGACCCTGTCCCGCGCGGGCATCAACATCCGGGCCCTGTCCCTGGCCGACACCTCGGATTTCGGGATTCTCCGGCTCATCGTCTCGGACAACGAGAAGGCCAAGGCCGCGCTCAAGGAGCAGGGATTCACCGTGGGGCGCACCACCGTGGTCCCGGTGGAGGTCCAGGACTCTCCCGGCGGGCTGCACGCCATCCTGGACATCCTGAGCGGCAACGGGATCAATGTGGAGTACATGTACGCCTTCGTGCAGCAAAGCGGCAAGAACGCCGTGCTCATCTTCCGCTTCGACCGCACGGACCAGGCCATCGAAACCCTGCAGGAGCACGGGATCACCGTGCTCACCGGGGAACAGCTCTACCACATCTAGGGTTCCGGGTTCCAGGTTCACGGTTCACGGTTCCGGGTTCACGGTTCCGGGTTCAGGGTTGGGGGAAGGTATCAGTGTGTCGGTAGGTCAGTGGGTCGGTGGGTCAGTGCGTCGGTGTGTCAATATGTCAGTGCGTCAGTGGGTCGGTGGATCAGTAAGTCAGTGTGGTGGATCAGTGAAGCGCCTTCCGTCCTCTGTCCTCTGTCTTCTGTCCTCTGTCTTCTGTCCTCTGTCCTCTGTCTTCTGTCTTCTGTGTTCTGTCTTCTGTGTTCTGTCCCCCGATCTCCGACCTCCGACCTCTGATCTCCGACCTCCGACATCCGATCTCCGATCTCCGACCTCCGACTTCCGTCTCCAGGGCTCCAGGTTGCAGATCGGGCTCCACCGACAGAATAAACCGACGCCGGAACGCGCCAACATCCTCCTCCTCATCTGC
>CAYFSD010000094.1:2080-6774 GCA_964345705.1 uncultured Desulfohalobiaceae bacterium | reverse complement strand
TGGCCATGGTGGATAGCCCCACGGAGAATCATTACGGAGGGGTCGTTGCCGCGCCTGCCGTGCGCAAGGTTGGGCAGGCCCTGTTGCGTCGGGACGATGCCCTGCGCGAGTGGCGTCCGGCAGAGGAGGGAAACGGCGCTTCGACGGCTTCGCCGCAGCAGGGGGAATCCGAAAGCTTTCGCATCGTCACCCGGGACAAGTGGGAGAGCGGTGTGGACGAGTCACGGGTGCCTGATCTGCGGGGCATGCCCCTGCGCCTGGCCATGGAGCTTTTGGCGCCGCGGGATTGCGTGCCTGCGGTGAAGGGCTCGGGGGCGGTTGTCGTGGAGCAGAGCCCCGAGCCGGGTGAGAAGTTGGCGGAGCGGGAGGTGGTGCTTCGTCTGGGCGGAAACGAGGAGAGAAGGTGATCCGCGATGCAGCTCTGGGAGGAGGTGAAACAGGCCGTGGCTTCCGGGACCGGGGTGCGCACGCACTCCGGATCCGTCCGGCCCGGGGACGTTTTTCTCGCCATGCCCGGAACGAGGAGGCACGGCGCGGAATTCGTCGCGGACGCCCTACGCCGTGGTGCGGGATATATTCTGTTGGACCGGGACCTCCCCGAGGAGGCGCGGACCGCCTCCGTCCCCTGTCTTCGCGTGGAGGACGTGAGGGACGCCCTGGGCGAGCTGGCCCGGCTTCGCTTCCATACGGGCTCGCTGCCCCTCAGTCTGCTCGGTGTCACAGGAACCAACGGCAAGACCACGGTGTCCTATCTCCTGGAGCATCTCTTGAGCCGGGCGGGGCGCAAGGTCGGGGTCCTGGGCACGATCAGCTATCGCTGGCCCGGCCACGAGGAGGAGGCCGCGCTGACCACCCCGGACTGCCTCAGGATGCACGAGATCCTGGCCCGGATGAGCCGGGACGGAGCGGATACGGTCTGCATGGAGGTCTCCTCCCACGGATTGGAGCAGAAGCGGGTCGCCGGGCTGCGTTTCGACGCCGCCCTGTTCACCAACCTGAGCCCGGAGCACCTGGACTATCACGGGGACATGGAGAGCTATTTCCAAAGCAAGGCCCTGCTCTTCACCCACTATCTCGGTTCGGACAAGCCGGCTGTGCTCAATCTGGACGACGCCCACGGGCGGCGGCTCGCGGCCATGGTCCCCAATGCCCTGGGGTACACCGTGGAGGGGAACACGGGATGCGATATTCCGGTGCTTTCCGGCGAATTGCGCCGGGCGGACCGCAAGGGGCTCACCCTCTCCATGAGCTACGCCGGCAGGAGCTGGAGCGTGAGCTCCTCGCTTATCGGGCGGCACAACGCGTCCAATCTGGCCGCGGTGCAGGCCATGGGCTTGGCCATGGGGCTGTCCGAGGCGGACTTCGCCTGTCTGGAGACGTTTCGCGGGGTTCCGGGGCGACTGGAATGGGTGGAGAACGAAGCGGGGCGGCACATCTTCGTGGACTACGCCCACACCCCGGATGCTCTGGAGAACATCCTCGCCGCGGTCTTTGATCTGGACTATTCCCGGATTCTGGTCCTCTTCGGATGCGGCGGGGACAGGGATCGCGGCAAAAGGCCGGTCATGGGCCGTGTTGTGGCCAGGTACGCGGATGTGGCCTTCCTCACCTCGGACAACCCCCGCAGCGAGGATCCGGAGCGGATCATGGACGAGGTCGAGCCCGGCCTGGCGGCAGATGTGCGGGTGATCCGCGACGGGGACAGGAAACGGGCCATCCGCAGGGCGGTGGACGAGCTGGGGCCGGAGGACGTTCTCTTGATCGCGGGCAAGGGGCACGAGGCCTTTCAGGAGGTCCAGGGCCAAAAGCTGCCCTTCCATGACGCGCAGGCGGTCCGGGACTCTTTGCGGGCCGCCGCCGGGGAGGAGGGCCGTTGATGCGATTGCCGCAATTCCTTTTTTTCCAGGCCCTGTTCGAGACAACCCCGACCCGGAGTGAAGCGAGTGCCTATGCGACTGGATGAGGTCATCCAGGCCACGGGAGCGGAGACACCCGGCTCCGGCGAGGGGGTCGAGATCAGCGGGGTGCGCGCCGACAGCAGGCAGGTTCGCCCCGGGGATCTCTTCGTCTGTCTTCCCGGGGAAAGGGCGGACGGGCACGATTTTGTCCAGGACGCCCTGCAGCGCGGGGCGGTTGCCGTTCTGGCCAGCAGATCCCTGCCGGGTGTGGAGGACGGAGTGCCGGTGCTCCGCGTGGGGGACTGCCTGATCGCTCTGGGCGATCTGGGAGCCCGGTGGCGGGAGCGCTTCCAGGGAACGCTCGTCGCGGTGACCGGTTCCGCGGGCAAGACGAGCCTCAAGGAGCTCCTGGCCTCCATGCTCTCCCGGCGAGCCGGGACGGCGAAGAATTACAAGAACTGGAACAACCGCCTGGGAGTGCCGCTCTCTCTGCTGGAGTTCACCGGGATGGAGCGGTACTGGGTCCTGGAGGCCGGCGTGAACCAAACCGGGGAGATGGACGAGCTGGCCCGGATCCTCGGGCCGGATGTGGCCGTGATCCACAATGTCGGCCCCGTGCATCTGGAAGGCATGGGCAGCCGCGAAGGCGTGGCCCGAGAAAAGGCCAAGCTGGCCGCCTCGGTTAGGGGGGGCGGGCTCGTGCTGGTCAGCGCGGACTATCCTCTTCTGACCGCGGCCCTGCCGGAACGTTCCGATGCGCGAATCGCGCGCTTCTCCTGCGGGAATGCCGAAGCACGCTATCGGGGCGAGTACCTGGGTCATTCCGGGGACAGGGGGCTGTACCGGCTCGATCTGGACGGGACCGTGCTCGAGGTGGCCTCGGAGCTGCGGGGCGCGTACCAGCTGGAGAACATCCTGGCCGCGGCCGCAGCCGCCCGGGAGCTGGGCTGCGAGCCCGAGGACATCGAGGCAGGAGTGGCCGGCGCGGAGCTGCCTGAGCATCGCAGCCAGGTGATCCGGATCGGGGAATGGAGCCTGGTTGACGACTGCTACAACGCCAATCCCGTATCCGTTCGCTGTGCCCTGGAGGGCGCGCGCGAGCTCGCTGGAGAGGGCCCCTTGATCGCCTTCCTCGGGGACATGCTCGAGCTGGGCGAGGAGGCCGGGGCGGCCCACTATGAAATGGGGCGCGACGCCGCGAGGCAGGGCGTGGATCACCTCCTCTACAGCGGGAGATTTCTCCGGGAGGTGGCGTCCGGATACCGGGAGGCCGGGGGGCGGAGCGAGCCCCGGCAGGTGGAAACGGAGGAGAAGCTGCAGGCGTTTTGCCGCGGTATCAGGGCCTCGGCAGGGACCGTGCTGCTCAAGGGATCGAGGGGCTGCCGCCTGGAGCGGTTCCTGCAGGTGCTGCAAAAGGAGCTCGGGACATGATCTATCATTTGCTCTATCCGTTGAGCGATGCGGTCACGCTGTTCAACGTTTTCCAGTATATCACCTTCCGTTCCATCTACGCCCTGCTCACGGCCCTGCTATTGAGCCTCCTGTTGGGTCCCAGGGTGCTCGCCTGGCTGAGCCGGCTCAAGTGGGGCCAGAGGATCCAGGACGACGTGCACAACCATATCGGCAAGGAGGGCACCCCCACCATGGGCGGGCTGCTCATCGCCGGGGTCCACACCGCCTCGGTTCTGCTCTGGGGGAACTGGAGCAACCCCTATCTCTGGCTAGCCATGTTCGTCTTTCTGGGCTTCGCGGCCATCGGTTTCGTGGACGACTACATCAAGGTGGTCAAGCAGCGGAACAAGGGGCTGACCAAGAGCGGCAAGTTCCTCGGCCAGCTGCTCATCGCCGCATCCGCCGTGGCGGTATTGATCGCTCTGCCCGGATTTTCCAGCAAGCTCTATTTTCCCTTCATCAAATGGCTGCACCCGGACCTGGGCTGGTTCTACCTGCCCTTCGCCATGTTCGTGATCGTGGGGTCCTCCAACGCGGTGAACATCACCGACGGGCTGGACGGCCTGGCCATCGGCCCGACGGTGGTGGTCTTCGCCTGTCTGGCCCTGTTCATCTATGTGGCCGGTCATGTGCATCTGGCGGACTACCTGCAGGTGGCGCAGGTTTCCGGAGTGGGCGAGGTGACTGTCTTCTGCGGCAGCCTGGTGGGGGCCGGCCTGGGATTCCTCTGGTTCAACGCCTATCCGGCCCAGATCTTCATGGGCGATGTGGGGAGCCTCAGCCTTGGCGGGAGCATCGGCTTTATGGGCATCCTGGCCAAGCAGGAGCTGGTCCTGGTTATCCTCGGCGGGCTCTTCGTCCTGGAGACCCTGTCCGTGGTGCTGCAGGTGGGCTATTTCCAGATGACCGGAGGCAAGCGCCTCTTCCGCATGGCGCCCATCCACCATCATTTCGAGCTCAAGGGGGTCCACGAGGCGAAGATCATCGTCCGCTTCTGGATCCTGTCCATTCTGCTGGCCATGATCGCCTTGAGCACGCTGAAGCTGCGCTAGTGACGGATACTGGAGATCAGAAGACGGAGGACGGACGACAGACGACAGAAGAGGGACCCATGAGAAACAAGTCCCCCTTATCGGTCCGCTGTTGCCTCACCCATCCCGAGGTCCCCAACGCAGAACGGGGAACGCGGAACAGGGAACGGAAAAAGCGGAGGTCGGAGACCAGAGAGCAGAGACCAGAGGTCAGAGATCAGAGGTCCGACGCCAGAGGACAGAGGACAGAGGACAGAGGACAGAAGACGGAGGACGGACGACAGACGACAGAAGACGGACCCATGAGAAACAA
>CAYFSD010000094.1:0-1980 GCA_964345705.1 uncultured Desulfohalobiaceae bacterium | reverse complement strand
GACAGAAGACGGAGGACGGACGACAGACGACAGAAGACGGACCCATGAGAAACAAGTCACCCTTATCGGTCCGTTGTTGCCTCACCCATCCCGAGGTCCCCAACGCAGAACGGGGAACCCGGAACAGGGAACGGAAAAGCGGAGGTCAGAGGCCAGAGGTCGGAGATCAGAAGTCGGAAGTCGGAAAGAGAGGAAAGCCGGAATGAGCAAGCCTCAGTTCAGGGATAGGCGATGAGGCAGATCAGAGGAGAGCAGCTGCGCGGCGGAAGCGTGGTGGTCGTCGGGGGCGGCCGCTCCGGGATTCCCGCGGCGCGGCTCGCCGCCGCCGCGGGCGCGGAGGTCCTTTTGCTGGAGAAAAATCCAGCGGTTCTGGACGAGACGACCGTGGAGCTGCTCCGGGAGGAGCAAGTCGTCTGCCGCACCGGGGAGCACGAGCCGCGGCAGTTCCAGGGAGCGGATCTGGTGGTGCTCAGCCCGGGCATTCCCCCGGAGAAGATCCGGGGCAAGCTTCCGAAAGAGGGAGGACAAGAGCTTGTCTCCGAGCTGGAGCTGGCCTGGTGGTTCGTGACCCGGCCGATCATCGCGGTGACCGGGAGCAATGGAAAGACCACCACGGTGGGGCTGATCGGCCGAATGCTGGAGGAGGCCGGAATTTCCGCCTTTCTGGGGGGGAATATCGGCAGGCCCCTTTCGGAATATGTCCTGCAGGGACTGGACAGGGAAGTGCTGGTCCTGGAGGTGAGCAGCTTCCAGATGCTGAACACGTGGTCCTTTCGGCCCGATGTGGCGGTGCTGCTCAATTTTTCGCCCAATCATCTGGATTTCCACGGTAGCCTGGAGGAATACTTCGAGGCCAAGATGAGCCTGTTCCACAGGCAGGGACCCGGGGATCTGGCCCTTTTGCCCCGGGATATGCGGGAATACCTGGCAAGTCGCCGGGACATCCCCGCCAGGCGGGAATACTTCGCGGCTCAGGCCAAGTTCGAGTCTCCGGGCCTTCTCGGAGAACACAATCAGGCGAACCTGGAGGCGGCCTTTCAGGCCTGCCGCCCCTTCGGGGTTTCCCAGGAGGCGGCTCGCAGGGCGGCTTGGGATTTCCGGCCCGAGCCCCATCGCCTCCAGTCCCTGGGGGAGAGGAACGGGGTGCTCTTTGTGAACGATTCCAAGGGGACGACCCTGGCGGCCCAGGAAGCGGCCCTGAAGAGCGTGGACAGGCCCGTGCTCCTGTTGGCCGGGGGGCGGCTCAAGGGGAACGATCCAGCCAGACAGACGGAGCTCATCCGGAATCGGGTCAAGGCGGCCGGCGTTTTCGGCGAGTGCCGGCGGGAGCTGCAAGGGGCTTGGCAAGAGAGCACGCGGGTCTTTTGCGAGGAGACCATGGAAGCGGCCCTGGACCGCCTCCTGGAGCTGGCCTCGCCCGGGGACGCGGTCCTGCTCGCTCCGGGCACCTCGAGTTTCGATCAGTACGCGGACTATGAGGAGCGCGGCCGGGCCTTTGGGGAGCTGGTGGAAGAGCGAGCTCCCAGGCGATAGGCTGTGGACTGCGGGCAGTAGGCGATAGGGAAGGTACTTCCCGGAACCCGGGGAGGAGGATGGATCATGGCTCAAGCCGGAACCAGAAACGGCGCGACTCCGAGCAGGGCGGACCCCTGGCTCCTCCTCTCCGTCTTCGTCCTGATGGGATTGGGGCTGATCATGGTTTTCAGCTCCAGCGGGGTCCGGGCGGAGCGCGTCTTCGGGCGGGAATACTATTTCTTTGCCCGTCAGCTCACGTACGCCCTGCTGGGAATGGGGGCGCTCTACCTGGCCTGGCGGGTGCCCATTCACTTCGTGTATCGTCTGGTCTACTTCTGGCTGGTGCTGGCGCTTGTGCTTCTTCTGCTCACCCTGACCCCCGCGGGAACCGGAACCGGAGGAGTGACCCGGTGGCTGGATCTGGGCGTGGCCACGCTGCAGCCCCTGGAGCCGGCCAAGGTGGCC
>CAYFSD010000093.1:0-6791 GCA_964345705.1 uncultured Desulfohalobiaceae bacterium | reverse complement strand
GGATGGGGAGAATATCTCCGATCCGTGCGGGCTTTTTTTATGCTTGCGAGATGGTTCATTGACCATGAAGAAGGCAGCCAGGGAATGCAACAAAAATGAAAAAGAGGATGATCGGATCTGTATCGCGCGGACAGATTGTGTCCTGCAGCAAGGACAAAACGTTTTTTTCTGGCTCATGTTTCCGCTGATTTTCTTGCTTCTTCTTTATCTCAAATAAGAAGCGGCTGTGACTTGTACTGTTCTTGCTGGGCTTAGACAGAAAATATGCACGAGCTTGCTGAAATCTTGATAAAAGCGACGATGCAGGCTCGATAAGTCACTCGTTTTTAACTTTGCAGCGACAATTAACAGATATCTTCTTGAAAAATCATGAGCTCTGAGGTGGAGAAATTGTCGATTTCTCCATTAATTGTCCTTGCAGGGTTAAAATGGCGGGGAAGGACCATCCCCAAGCCCTCTCTTCCCTTGAGCAACCACGCCGGTGCCGCTTGTCTTCAGTCTTCCTGGGTTCACCCCTTTGTTTCGTCTCCCTGAATACAATCAAAAGCATGAGGAGTATATATCAAAATATGCGAATTTTTGGATAAGCTAAGCCGGGTGGCTCGTCCAGATGAGAGAGGGCTGTGCCTCAGAGAAGGGAATGTAGAGTATTGAATTTTGTTAATCAAACTTATAAAAGAAGCATCCTACAATGTGATTCAGTAAAATGCATCATTATGAATTTTTGATGTTATTTTTTTTATATTTTTATTCATTTGTGAAAAATATGTTAAATGATGAAAAGTTGTAAATAATTCTATAATATTCTCGTTAATGTATTAGTTTAACGTGAATGTGCATAATATTATTCAAAATGAAGAAGGTCTTGTTAAAATACAAGATATAAATATAGAATAATTAATAATAAATTTTATTATGTTCGGTCATGCTTGACAATCAATTCGGTTTTTGCTCTATATAAAAGGCATGTATTTGAGCCGTTGTCTGGATTGTGCGTTGGAAAAGCGTATGTGGCGGTGATTTCGGAGGTTTCAGCCTTTCGAGCCGAAAGAAGGAGGACTCGTTGCAAGTTATCGTGGACAGCCTGATCTACAGCTCGGAGCTGGCCCTTCTGGCCATCGGGGTGACCATGGTCTACGGGGCCCTGCGCTTCCCCAACTTCGCCCATGTGGAATTCGCCACATTGGGGGCGTATCTGGCCTTCGCCATGAGCGCCGGCCTGGGATTGCCTCTGTATGCAGCGCTTCCCATAGCCGTTGTTATGGCGGGGCTCGTCGGGATCGGGGTGGATCTCGCGGTGTTTCGCAAGCTGCGGCAGACCACGCCCATCCTGCTCATGATCGCCTCCTTCGGCGTGGGCATCGCCCTGCGGGAGGCCATCCGGGCCATCTGGGGCACATCGCCGGTGTTCTATCCCATCCCCTTGCAAAGGCCGCTTCACCTGGGGCTGGGAACGAGCGTGACCTGGGTGCAGATCGCCATCATTCTGGTGGCGGGGGGCTGCGTCCTCGCCTTTCACCTGCTGCTCAACCGGACCAAGCTGGGCATCGCCATGCGCAGCCTGGCGGATAATCCCAGGCTGTCCGAGGCGAGCGGGATCAACACGGAGCGGATCATTCGCTCCGTGTGGCTGATCGGGGCGGGAATGGCCGGGCTGGGTGGCGTGCTCATCGGGCTGGACACCCAGGTCCATCCCAACATGGGCTTCGCCATCATCATCCCCGTCTTCTGCGCGGCCATCCTGGGCGGGATCGGCAACCCCTACGGGGCCATGCTCGGGGCGCTCGTGGTGGCCTTCGCCCAGAACGTGGGCCTGGCCATCGACTGGACGCCCGTGGCCTCCATGCTCGGCTACGGCGGCGACGGAGGGCTGTACATCCCCACGGGATACAAGGCGGCCATTCCCTTCGCCTTGCTCATCCTGTGCCTGCTTCTGCGACCACAAGGACTCATGGGGGATCCGAACCGATGATCGAATTTCTTGTCTATCTGCTCATCATGATCGGCATCTGGGGCATCCTGAGCCTCAGCCTGCATATCCAGTATGGCATGACCGGGCTGATCAATCTGGGCCACGTGGTCTTCTTCATGGTCGGGGCCTATGTGTCCACCATCCTGGTGATGCTCCTGGGCGCACCGTTCCTGGTCGGCCTGATCGGAGGCATGCTCGCCAGTGCGGGAATCGCCGTGGTCATGTCCCTGCCCACGGCCAACCTCAGGGAGGACTACTGGGCCATCTGCACCCTGGCCTTCGCGGAGATGGTCCGCCTCTTCTTCCTCAATACGCCCCTGAAGGGGGATTATATCGGCGCCTCCTTCGGGGTGAGCGGCATCCCTCAGCCTTTGAGCGCCTTCTTCGGGGACCAGGGGTACAATCTGTTCTACTTGGTATTGGTTCTCTTCTGCCTCTTGATCGCCTTCCTCTTTGTGACCTGGCTTTCCAGGCAGCCCTTCGGCAGGGCGCTGAAGGCCATTCGCGAGGGGGACGAGATCCCGCTCTCCCTGGGCAAGCGGGTCGGCTCCTACCGGGTTCGGGCCATGGCGGTGGCCGGATTGCTCGGCGGGGCGGCCGGGAGTCTCTTCGCCCACTACAACGCCTTCATCTCCCCCAACTATTTTCTGCCCCTGGAGACCTTCCTGGTCTGGTCCATGGTCATCCTGGGGGGAGCGGGCAATCCCGTGGGCGCCCTAGCCGGAACGGTGATCATCCAGGTCCTGTACAACTCAACACGATTCATCAAGGGATTTGTCCCCTTGGAGGCCAGCACCCTGGGGTCCCTGCGCATGGTCCTGATCGGGATGCTGATTGTGCTGGTCATCCTCTATCTGCCCAAGGGGCTCATCCCGGAGAAAAAGAGGTCCTATGTCGAGCAGTGAACAAAAGCTTCTCCAGGTTACGGACATCCGCAAGCACTTCGGCGGGGTGAACGCCCTGAACCGAGTGACCTTTGAGGTCGAGCCGGGCAAGGTGACCGGCCTCATCGGCCCCAATGGATCGGGCAAGTCCACCCTGTTCAACATCATCACCGGATTCCTGCGGCCCGACGGAGGGGAGACCGTGTTCGCCGGAGAACGGCTCAACGGCCTGACCCCGGATCGCATCGCGCTCAAGGGCCTGTTCCGCTCCTTCCAGATGAGCCTGCAGCCGCGGAGGATGACGGTCATGGAGAACATGCTCCTCTCCCCGCCGCACCAGGAAGGGGAGAGCATTCTCTCTGCGCTGCTTCGGCCGGGAAGGGTCCGCGAGCAGGAGCGAAAAAACAGGGAACGGGCCCTGGAGATCCTGGAGACGGTCAATCTGGCGGACAAGGCGGACACCCTCGTGGAGTCCCTCTCCGGAGGGCAGAAAAAGCTGCTCTCCCTGGCCCAGGCCCTGATGATCGGTCCCAAGCTGATCCTGCTGGACGAGCCGGTGGCCGGAGTCAATCCCCGCTTGATCGAGGATATTGCCCAGTCGCTCCTCAAGCTGAAGGAGCAGGGCCAGAACTTCCTCATTGTGGAGCACAACATGAAATTCGTGAGGCAGGTCTGCGATGTGCTCCATGTGCTGGATGCGGGGGATGTGATCGCCAGCGGACCGACCCGGGAAACGCTGAACAGGGAGGAGGTCCTGGAGGCCTATCTGGCCAAGAACTGATCCCTGGGCGCGGGGCAATACAGTCAACGAGGAGTCTATGATATCCTTTCAAGTCCGTGACATTCACGCCGGCTACGGTGAGGCCAAAATCCTCCACGGGGTGAGCCTTGAGGTCAATGGCGACCACGGAGCGGTCACCGTGATCGGTCCCAACGGAGCGGGCAAGTCGACCCTGCTCAAGAGCATTATGGGATTCCTCATCCCCGAGCAGGGAAGCATCAGCTACCAGGGCGAGGACATCACCCGGCTCCGTCCAGATCAGAGAATCCGCAGGGGGATTGCCTACATCCCTCAGCTGGACAATGTCTTCCCTTCCCTCACTGTGGAGGAGAATCTAACCATGGGCGGCTATCTGCTCTCCCGCCAGCGGGTCAGGGAGAAGAAGCAGGAGCTTTTCGATCAGTATCCCAGGCTGGCCGAGAGAAAAAGCCAGCGGGCCAAGACCCTGAGCGGCGGAGAGCGGCAGATGCTGGCCATGGCCAGGGCCCTGATGACCGATCCCCAGCTCCTGCTCTTCGACGAGCCGTCCGCCGCCCTGTCCCCCAATATGGCCGAGCAGGTCTTCGAGCGGATCGAGGAGATCAAGGGGCAGGGCAAGGGCATCGTGCTTGTGGAGCAGGACGCCCACCGATCCCTGCAGATCTCCGATCAGGGCTATGTCCTGGTTGACGGGCAGAACGCCTTCCAGGGCGCGGCGGAGGAGATCCTGAACGACGAGAAGATTCGGGAGGCCTACCTGGGGAACTAGGTGGCATAGAGGGCCTTCGGGCCCGGAAACCTCAAACGAGGAGGCAAACATGGCAAATGTCCGCACACTGATCATTTGCGCCCTGACCGGGCTCATGCTCCTGGCGATGCCCGGATTCGGCGCTGCCGCGGAGGACGGCCCGATCGAGATCGGGATGATCACCTCTCTGACCGGCACCAACGCCAACCTGGGACAGGACATGGAGCGCGGGGCCAAGCTGGCCCAGAAGCGGATCAACAACGGGTACGAGATCCCGCTCCAGGATGGCGGGACCATGCAGATCGGCCCCGGAGTGTTGGATAGGAAGCTGGAGCTCCTGGTGGAGAACACCGAGTCCAGGCCCCAGTCCGCTATGGACGGCGTGCGCAAGCTGGTCAACGTGGACGAGATCCCCGTGGTCCTGGGGGAGTTCTCCAGCGGCATCACCGTGCCCACGGGCCAGTTCACCAACAGGAACGAGGTGGTCCACATCTCCGTGGGAGCCACGTCCCCCAAGCTGCGGGATATCGGGCCCTACTTCTTCAACGCCATCGGCCTGGACGACCTGGCCGGCGAGGCGGTGGCCGAGTTCGCCATGCAGGACTGCGAGGCGAAGAAATTCGGCTCCATAGTCCCCAACAACCCCTTCGGGGTGGGGGTGGAGATCAACACCTGCAAGACCGTGGAAAAGGCCGGAGCGGAGTGCTCGTCCAAGGTGCGCTACGAGCTCAAGAAATCCGACTATCGGGCGGAGGTGACCTCCGTGGTCCGGGGCGAGCCCCAGGCGGCCTTCTTTACCGCGTACGGGACCGAGGCCCGGCTCATCCTCAAGCAGGCCTACCAGCTGGGGGCTGAGCTGAAGCACGGATGGTACGCCCCGTACATGACCATGTGGACCAACGAGGTGGAGGAGATGCCGGAAATCGCCGAGGGGATGAAGGGAACAGTGGTCGGCGTTTCCGGGGATTTCTACCAAAATGAGTTTGCCAAGCCCTACGAGGAGGCGTTCGGTCTCAAGCCCACCACTGCCTTCGGGGCCTACGCCTATGACGCGGCCATGCTCACGGCCATGGCCATGAAGCGGGCGGAGAGCACCGATCCCAAGGCCATCGCCGATGCCCTGCACCAGGTGTCCCAGGATTACCAGGGTGTCACCGGGGACAAGAGCTTCGACGAGGACGGGATGCAGATCGAGGAGTCCTATCAGCGCAAGATCTACAAAAACGGCGAGCTGAAGGACTACAGCGTGGACTAGGCGGTAAGGCGGCTAGTGACTTGCCAGCCCGCAAAAAAAGCCCCCGGAAGGCCGGGGGCTTTTTTTGCGACGGGTTACGGCCCTGTTTCCCTCGGGCGAAAGGATGTTGCTTCCCTTTCCGACGGCGCGCCGCTATAGACGACAGCCGCTTCCGCCCTCGCAGTAATAGCGGATGAATCGGCCCAGTTGGGTGCCGAAATGGTAGCATTCCCCGCCCTGGAGGCAGCTTTCCACGTCCTGCTCCTCCAGATGGGTGGAAAGTTGGTGCTCGCCCTTGGTCACGGTGGCGAGCCACGCCTTTTTTTCCTCGTCGTACGCTAGATCCAGGCTCAGGCCGAACTGGTTGAATTCGGGGTAAAGCTCCAGGATCCTGGAGCGGAGATCCTCCTTGGACACGCTCATGGCCGCACCTCCGGGGGCATGCCGCCCATTTTTTTTGTATGAAAATGTGCCTATTTTGTTGAATTATAGGGGGTTGTGCCGCGAGGCGAGATCGGCAGCAGCGCCTTGCGGGGTTTCATAAGGCGTCAGGGCCTTGTTGCGGAGGCGGTAGGCCAAATTCGAGTGATCCCGAGCTGAGGAGACATAGCGGGCAATGGACCAGGAGCCCTGGAATTCAGGGTTTTTGGTCAGGCGCTGCCAGCCCCGTCAGGTGAAACCCGGTATGAAACCCTCGCTAAGGCGTGCCGCCGACCCCGCCTCGCGTCTTTTTCATGCTTGGTTGTGCCCGGGTCGGCCCGGAAATGAAGGTTGTATCAAAGGATTCTTTGTTGACGCCTTGGCGGGGTAAGCCGATCTCTCAGCGGGGACCACTCTGTTTTCCGCTGCCCTCCAGGGTGCACTTGGTGAAGTCGATGGGCTTGCCGCACGAGGTGCATTTGTGGGGCTTGTGGAACTCATCGGAGAAGATTTCGTTCACGGCGCCGCATTCGGGGCAGTTGCACTCAACGGCGCTCAGGCTCTTGAAGTTCTGGAATCCGGGGCAGTGCTGGGGTGTGGTGGATCCTTCCTGGGCCATGATGCTCCTCCTTATGAACCGGGTTGGCCAGATTGGGCCGCTGGACGCGGCGTCCTTCGTAGTGGTGGTAGGGGAATACGCATTTTTCCCATGTTCTATGGTAGCGGAGAGAGAGAAGCGGATCAAGGTGGGGGAGACGATTTGTGGGAGAAGT
>CAYFSD010000092.1:0-6817 GCA_964345705.1 uncultured Desulfohalobiaceae bacterium | reverse complement strand
TGCGAGGATCTGGAGGACTGTCTTCGCCAGCTGCTGGATGTCTGCGCTCCCGGGGACGTGCTCCTGACCCTTGGAGCGGGGGATGTGACCCGGCTGGGCGGAATGTTTCTGGAGGAGAGCGTGGGATGATTCCCCGGCCGCGATGCGGCAGGACAGGCAGGGAAAGGGCGAAAGCGTATGGATATCCGGCACAGGCCCAGCTTGAGGGAGCTGACCACCCTGCGACTGGGGGGACGCGCGGAGTGCGGGGTGAGGATCCGCCGCGAGGTGGACTGGGAGGAGCTCGCTTCCTTTCTTGGGGAAAGGGGCCTCACGCCGGTCTGTCTGGGCCGGGGAAGCAATATCCTCGCCCGGGAGGGAGATCTTCCCCTTGCCCTGGTCGTGCAGGATCCCGCGGACGAGCCGGAAGCCAGGGAGCTGCCGGACGGTCGGGTGCGGGTGAGCGCCGGCGCGGGCACGGGACTGGGACGCCTGCTGGCGAGGATGAGGGCCATGGGGCTCTCAGGATTGGAAGGTTTGGCGGGCATTCCCGCATCCCTGGGGGGAGCGGTGGCCATGAACGCCGGGGCCTATGGATGCGATATGGGCCGCGTGCTGGCCCGGGTGCGGATCTGGACTCCGGGGGACGGTCTGCAATGGCTGGACAGGGAATACCTCGCCTGGAGCTATCGGGCATTCCATCCGGGAGTGGATGGGTTCTTCTGCATCACCGCGGCGGAGCTGGATCTCGCTCCCGATTCCCCGGAGGAGGTTCGGCGCAGAATGCGGCGTCACTATCTGGCCAAGAAAGGGAGCCAGCCCCTTCTGGAGCGGACCTGCGGCTGCGTGTTCAAGAACCCGGATTCCGGGCCCACGGCCGGAGAGCTACTGGACCGCTGCGGTTTTCGGGGATTTTTCTCCGGAGGGGTGGGGTTCTCCGAGCGGCATGCCAATTTTTTGGTTCACAAGGGCGAGGGCAGCGCGGACCAGGCCCTGGAGCTCATCGAGCGGGCCGGCACGGCTGTTCTACAGCATTTCGGGATCGAGCTGGAACGCGAGGTCCGGGTGCTTCCGGAGACGAAGGCGCTTTGATGACTGGCCGTGGCTCACGGGAAAAGAAGGGGATCCGCGGTGATCAGGATCGTGATGTTCCTGGTGAAGACCTCGCTCATGGCGCTTTTCCTGGCCGCTGTCAGCCTGGGGCTTCTGGCGGGATACAGATGGGTGACCACAACCGAGCACTTCGCCGTGGATAAGGTCGAGGTGCGGGGCAATCGCGTCCTGAGCGACGGCGATCTGCGGAAGATGGCGGGGGTCGCCCGGGGGATGAACATTTTCGCGGTGAACCTGGGTGGGGTGCAGAGACGGCTCAGCCGTTCCGGCTGGATCGACTCGGTCCTTGTCCGGCGGTCACTCCCGGACACCCTGCTGCTCCAGGTGGATGAACGGCAGCCCGTTTTCTGGATCAAGCGGGGAGAGACCATATACTTCGCGGACGAGGAAGGCCGGGCCATCGCTCCGGTTCGGGCGGGGAACTTTCTCTCGCTCCCCTTTCTGCTGTTCAGAAAAGGGGGCGGGCACCCCGAGGACAAGCTCGGGATCCTGCGCTCCAGGCTGCGGGATCGATCCCTGCCCTTCACCCTGGCCCAACTTGCCTGGATCCGGTTCTATTCCGGGGAGATCGTGGAAATGCACCTGATGGACCGCTCCCTGCGCCTTTGCCTGGGAGGGAGCGCTCTCCGGAAGAACCTCGGCTCCCTCGCCGCGGTGTGGCGGGACCTGCGCGAGCGGAAAGAGTTGGATCGGGCGCGGCGAATCCTGGTCTACCAGGGCAGGGCATGGGTCAAGCTGGCCCCCGCGGAGGGGCAGTGACCCAGCGTGCCGCGAGAAGAGCGGCTTCACCGCATCGTCCAGCTTCCGTCCGGCGGGGAGCCCCACAGGAGACGAAAACCGCTGCCCGGCGTGTCCGGGAGGCGGAGAAATCGCTTGACGGCGCAACGGAGAGACTATGAGCACGCGATCGAATGTTCTCGTCGGGCTGGACATCGGGACCACCAAGATCTGCAGCGTTGTCGGCGAGCCCACTCCGGATGGCGTGGACGTGGTGGGCATCGGCATGAGCCCCTCCAATGGCCTGCGCAAGGGAGTGGTGGTGAATATCGAGCAAACGGTGAAGTCGGTGAAGAAGGCCCTGGAGGAGGCCGAGCTCATGGCCGGATGCGACATCCGCTCCGTGTACGCCGGGATCGCCGGGAGCCATATCATGGGCTTCAACAGTCACGGGGTCATCGCGGTGAAAGGAGGCGAGGTGACCCAGAAGGACCTGGACCGGGTCATCGACGCGGCCAAGGCGGTGGCCATCCCCCTGGACCGGGAGGTGATTCACATCCTGCCCCAGGAGTACATCGTGGACGACCAGCGGGATATCGAAGACCCCCTGGGCATGGCCGGCGTCCGACTGGAGGCCAAGGTGCACATCGTGACCGGCGCGGTCTCCAGCGCCCAGAACATCGTCCGCTCCTGCCACCGCTCCGGGCTGGACGTGGAGGACATCGTCCTGGAGTCCCTTGCCTCGGCCAACGCCGTGCTCACGGACGAAGAGAAGGAGATCGGCGTGGCCTTGGTCGACGTGGGCGGAGGGACCACGGACTTGTCCGTGTTCAGCAACGACTCCATCAAGCACATTTCCGTCCTTCCCCTGGGCGGGGCCAACCTGACCAACGATATCGCCTTCGGGCTGCGCACACCGGTGAGCAGCGCGGAGGACATCAAGATCAAGCACGGCTGCGCCCTGACGGACATGGTCCAGAGCAACGAGGCCATAGAGGTCCCCAGCGTGGGGGGGCGCAAGCCGCGAAGCGTCTCACGCGGGGTCCTCGCGGAGATCTGTGAGCCCAGGATGGAGGAGATCCTGACCCTGGTGGATCAGGAGCTGGTCCGTTCAGGCTTCAAGCAGACCATCGGCGCCGGGGTGGTGCTCACCGGGGGCTGCTCCCTGATCGAGGGGATCAGCGAGCTCGGGGAGCAGGTGTTCAACCTCCCGGTGCGGGTGGGTAATCCCCAGGGGATCGGCGGCCTGACCGATGTGGTCAATGATCCCAGATACGCCACCGCGGTGGGGCTTTTGAAGTACGGAGCGGGCAGGGACACCGGCGATTTCCGCTTCCGCATCCGGGAGAAGAATCTTTTCCGCCGGGTGTGGGCCAGGATGCGGCGCTGGTTTTCCGATATCAGCTGAAGGAAGGCATTCCGGAAGAAAAACAGGGAGGAAACCGTCAAGGAAGGGGGGCGCTTGCCGGGTCGACGGAAGGGAAATCGGCGGCCGGAGCAAGCTCGTTTCCGGATCAAGGAACAGAAGAAACGGGAAGGAGGCCGTTATGGAGTATATGGAGATCGAGCCTGAAGGCCAGGCCCAGATCAAGGTCGTCGGCGTCGGCGGCGGAGGCGGCAATGCGATCAACAACATGATCCAGTCCTCCCTGAAGGGGGTGTCCTTCATTGCCGCGAATACCGATGTGCAGGCCCTGAAGAATTCCGCGGCGGAGCACAAGATCCAGCTGGGAGAGCAGCTGACCAAGGGCCTGGGAGCCGGAGCCAATCCGGATACCGGACGCGAGGCCGCCCAGGAGAGCAGTGAACAGATCCGGGAGATGCTCGCCGAGAGCGATATGGTCTTCGTTACCGCCGGAATGGGCGGCGGGACGGGCACCGGCGCAGCGCCCATCATCGCGGAGATCGCCAAGGAGCAGGGGGCCCTGACCGTGGGCGTGGTGACCAAGCCCTTCTATTTCGAGGGCAAGCAGCGGGGCTCCCTGGCGGAGAAGGGGATCAAGGCCCTGCGGGAATCGGTGGACAGCATCATCACCATCCCCAACGATCGGCTCCTGTCCCTGGCCTCGAAGAAGGCCACCTTCCTGGAAATGCTGCAGAAGGCGGACGAGGTCCTGTACTACGCGGTCAAGGGCATCTCCGACCTGATCATGGTCCCCGGATTGATCAATCTGGACTTCGCCGACGTGAAGGCGGTCATGTCCGGCATGGGTCTGGCCCTCATGGGCTCGGGCATCGCCCAGGGCGAGGGCAGGGCCCGCGAGGCGGCGATGAAGGCCATCACCAGCCCGCTCCTGGAGGACGTCTCCATCGACGGAGCCCAGGGCGTGCTCATGAACATCACCTCCGGGCAGGACCTGACCGTGGAGGAAGTACACGAGGCGGCCAGCGCCATCTACGAGTCGGCGCGCGAGGACGCCCAGATCTACTTCGGCACGGTCTTTGACGACAATGCCGCGGAGGAGATGCGGATCACGGTCATCGCCACCGGAATCGAGGGATATGGGGATGAGTCGAAGGATCAGCCCCGCGCGGAGAACAAGATGAGCCTGGTGCAGAAGAAGGGTAGCGCCCCGCAGCGCGAGAAGGAGGCTCCAAGGAAGGCTCCGCCCGCGGACAGCACCGAGGATCGGGAGATCCCCACTTACCTGCGCAAGGGGCACGGCTCCGCGGCGGAGGATATCCAGCTCAGCCAGCCCGAGGACCAGCCCAAACAGAGCAGGGAGGAGTTCGTCTTCGACGAGGACGATCGGGAGATCCCGTCCTTCATCCGTAAGCAGGCGGACTAAGGCGGGCGGTGCGAAGGCGCCGCCCGTTAGGGAGCGCCTTCGCACGCTCGGCTTTTAGTCCTTCGACGTCCCGGCCTGGGTGTACCACCGGCTGGCGTCGGCAAGGATGTCGAAGGAGCGGCTGACCAGGCTGTGCGGATCGGGCAGGTATCCCGTCTGCAAGAGCGCCGTTTCGAAGAGCTGGTCCGTGGCCTTGTCCAGGAAGGCGTCCTGGGGATGGTCATTATAGATGGCGAGCATATTCCGGGTCAGGGCGTGATCCGGATTGATCTCCAGGATCTGCTTGGGGACGGAGTCGTCCTTCTGCATCATGTGCATGAGCTTCTGCATCTGCGAGCTTATGCTCCCGTCGGGATTGACCAGGCAGGCCGGGCTTTGGCTCAGCCGCTTGGATCGGCGCACCTCCGTGACCTTTTCCCCTAGTCGCTGCTTCATCCGGCTCAGCAGCCCCTCCAGCTTCTGCTCCTCTTCTTGGCTGAGCTCCGGCTGCTCCTCGGTTTCACCTGTCTCCTCCTCTTCGGAGGCGAGGTCCTGCAGATCGTCGGGATTGACGTGCTCCGCCGCCTTGAAGGGATATTCTCTGTAGGAGCCCACGGCCTGGAGCACGAATTCGTCCACCGGCTCGTAGAGGAAGAGCACCTCCACCCCCTTCTTCCTCAAGAGCTCCAGATGGGGGTTGCTTAGAATGCCTTCCCGGCTCGATCCGGAGAGATAGTAGATCTCCTTCTGTCCCGACTTCATCCGGTCCACGTATTCCTGCAGGGAAGTGATCTCCTCGGAGCTCTCGTGGACCGAGGAGTTGAAGCGGAGCAGATCGGCGAACTTGTCCCGGTTGCCGAAGTCGGTGTACCCCAGCTTGAATAGCTTGCCGTGCTCCCGCCAGAAGGTGGCGTAGTCCTCGGGCCGCTTGCTCGCCATCTCCTGCAGCCTGCTCAGCACCTGTTTGGTTAGGGTGGTGGAGATCTTCTGGAGCAGGGTGTTCTCCTGCACGGACTCCCGGGACAGGTTGAGCGGCAGGTCCTCGCTGTCCACCACGCCCTTGAGGAAGCCCAGGTACTGCGGGATGACCTCCTGCTTTCCTCGCTCGATCAGGACCCGGTTGACGTAGAGATCCAGGCCGTAGTCCTCGGTGTAGGTGTCGTGCAGCGCCGTGGTTCTGGGAGGGATGAAGAACAGGGCGCTGAACTGCACCGGCGCGTCCACGGAAACGTGGATCGTCTCCAGGGGGCCTTCGGAGTCGTAGGTCAGGAACTTGTAGAACTCCTCGTACTGCTCCTGACTGATCTGGAACTTGGACTGCTTCCAGAGCGCGGGCACGGTGTTCACCTTCTCCCCGTCCACATGGATGGGGAAGGAGATGAAGTTGGAGTGGTTGCGGATGATGGACTTGAGTCGGTCCGCCTCCAGGAATTCCTGAGCCCCGTCCTGGATGCGGATGTGGATCGCCGTTCCCCGGCCGGGATCCTCGTCCAGCTCTTCGACCTCGTATTCCCCGAGGCCCTTGGAGCGCCAGTTCACGGGATTGTCCTCCGGAAAGGCGCTACGGGACTCGATGACCACCTCCTCGGCCACCATGAAGACGGAATAGAACCCCACGCCGAAACGGCCGATGATGTTGTCCGGATTCTCGTTGTTCTCCGTGACCTTCTTCAGGAATTCCTCGGTCCCGGACTGGGCGATGGTGCCCAGGTTGGCCACGATGTCCCGCTTGTTCATCCCGATCCCGGTATCGGAGATCGTGATCCAGCGGTTGGTCTTGTCCAGATCGATCCGGATCTCCAGGTCCTTTTCCGGCTCCACGACCCCGGTGCCCCGGCTCTGCTCGAAGCGGACCTTGTCCAGGGCGTCCGAGGCGTTGGAGATGAGCTCCCGGAGAAAGATCTCCCGGTTGGTATAGATGGAGTGGATGATGATGTTCAGCAGCCGCTGGGTTTCGGCCTGGAATTCATGGGTCTCCGCCTGGCTCATAGTCTGCCTCCTTTGCTCTTCTCGGGTCTGCTACAGGATAGGGGTGGATTTTTCGGGCACAACAGCAATCGATTTTCCGCGGGTCTTCCCCGTGGGACACAGATGACCTAGGCATTTTCCGTGTTTTGTCAAGCGCCGGCGGTTGGGGCGCGGGGCTGCCTCGCGGCGTTTCCATGCCTGGTCGTGCCCGCGGCCACTAGGAAATGGGGATTGCATGAGAGGGGCGAGGGAGGTGCGGGCAAGGGATCAGA
>CAYFSD010000091.1:0-6872 GCA_964345705.1 uncultured Desulfohalobiaceae bacterium | reverse complement strand
GATCGGCCATGTCCGCGGAGATCGGGATCATGCGCATCACGGAGCAGATCGACGCTTTATTCACCATGGGCGTGGATCCCGTCCGCACCCTGGTCAGCCCGCGCATCGTCGCAGCAGTCATCAGCTTCCCCCTTTTGACCGCCCTGTTCGACGCGATCGGCATTTTTGGAGGATATATCACCGGCGTGGGCCTGCTGAAGATCAATTCCGGGATCTTCCTTTCCCAGATGGATTACCTGGTGGTCCTGCAGGATTCAGTGAACGGATTCATCAAGGCCCTGGTCTTCGGTCTGCTCGTGGTGACCATCTGCTGCTACCAGGGTTTTTATGTGCATGTCCGCCACGGGGGTTACGGCGCAAAAGGGGTGAGCCTCGCCACGACCTCGGCTGTGGTGTATTCCTGTGTGGGCATTCTGATTGGCGATTATGTCCTGACCTCTATCCTGATGTAGCCTTCTATGCGGACCCCCCTTATTGAGTTCAGAAAAGTCTCCAAGAGTTTCGGGGACAAGGTTGTGCTGGACAGGGTCGACCTCTCAATCTACGACGGAGAGGTCACCACCCTGATCGGCAGAAGCGGCGAGGGCAAGAGCGTTACATTGAAGCTCATTATCGGTCTCATACGCCCGGATAGCGGTGATATCCTCTACAGGGGCAAGTCCGTCTCTCAGATGAGCCGCGCCGATCGCGAGCGCTTCCGCAGGGAAGTGAGCTTCATGTTTCAGAGCAATGCCTTGTTCGACTCCCTCACCGTGCGGGAGAACATCGCCCTGCCCCTGCGGGAGGGAGCCCGGATGAACGGGGAGGCGATCCGGGAGCGAGTGGCCCGGAGGATGCGGGCCATGGATCTGGAGGGCACGGAAGACAGGTACCCCTCCCAGCTCTCCGGCGGAATGCAGAAGCGCGTGGCCCTGGCCCGGGCCACGGTGACCGAGCCGGATACGGTGCTTTTCGACGAGCCCACCACGGGCCTGGATCCGGTGCGCAAGAACAACGTGCTGAGCATGATCACCAGCAATCAGAGGAACTACGGCTTCACCGCGGTGATGGTCAGTCACGACGTCCCGGATGTCTTCTACATCTCCAACCGCATCGCGGTTCTGGAGCGGGGCAAAGTCATATTCCAGGGCGCTCCGCAGGATCTGGAGCAGAGGGATCACCCCGTCCTGCAGGAGTACGTGAACAGTCAGGAGATCCTGCGCAACGAGATCTACGGATTGCAGAGCGCCAAGTGGCTGGAGCGCGCATTCTCCAGATTCCGGGAAGATCCTGAAAAACGCGATGCCGTGCTTATCGTTATCAGGCTCCCGGAATACCATATTATCAAGGAGGAAGTAGGCCATCTCATGGTGGAAATGATGCTCGGCTCCATGGCGAAGATCTTTTATAGGGTCAGCCAATGCGGGGACGTCTGCAAGGTGGCCCGCTATCGCGAGGACCGGATCGTTTGCCTCTGCGACCCCGACGCCAGCAACAGGGATCCGGACGAGGTGTTCCGGGGATTGGCCTTTGAATTCGACAGCATGGATTTTTGCAGTGCCGGAATGCGGAAGCACCAGGCGGCGTTCTCCGTGCGGGGCGGCTGGAGCAGGATCGGAGGCGAGCTGAGCCTGGGCCAGCTAGTGCAGGAAATTGAGCAGAGGGAGAAGCTTCTGGGGAGCGTGTCCTGCAGAAGTGGTGGATAGTGCGGACCATTCCGCCTCGGTATCCGCGGAAGGAGGGGAGTTGCCGAAATCAGGCCCATGGGGTTTTTCGGGGACGAGACTGGGGCTTGCTTGCCGCTGACAATCATGCATCGCTGGGGATTGTGGCTGCGCAGGATTGCAGGCAAAACGACAAAGACCTTCACGGACGGCTTTCATCATGAGCAACCAACGCGGCATCGAGATTCTGGTCGGGATCTTCGTTCTGATCTGCCTTATCTCCGCGGGGTATCTGACCCTTCAGCTGGGAGATCTCCACGTCTTTAGCTCCGACTACACGCAATACAAGGCGCGCTTCAGCGAGGTGGGCGGTCTTGTCGAGGGGAGCGAGGTGCGGATCTCCGGTGTGAATGTGGGTCGCGTGAACGATATACGCCTGGACCGGGAGCGCTTTGCGGTGATCGTTACCTTCGGGGTGCAGAAGGGGATCAAGCTGAGCGACGACACCATCGTCTCCGTCAAGACGAGGGGGCTCATCGGGGACAAATACCTCAATGTCTCGCCGGGCGGCTCAGGGATGTACCTCGAGCCCGGAGATACCATCATCGACACGCGTGCGCCTGTCGATATTCAGGACCTGATTAGCAAGTACGCCTTCGGCGAAGCGGGACAAGGGGAGTAGCGGCTACCTCCCGGATATTCCGGTTGCCGCCACGCTCAAAAAACGGCTCAACAGCTTATTGAAAAAGTCCGTAACAGACTGGGCGTTCAAAAATTTCAAGGGTGCGCGCGAAAAAAGTTCAAGCTCATCGTTTATTCCGTGAAACCTCCTGTTGTTTTACTGGGGCGTAGTGAGCCTCCATGGAGTTTGAGCTTTTTGAAGCAACGCAGCAATTGGAAGATCGGGGTGCCCTGTCAAACGCGAAGGATGGGTTTATGCGTATCGCATTCAGTATAGCGCTTGTGCTCCTTGCCGCCGGGCTGCTCGTTCCCGGCAGCGCGACGGCAGCATCCCCGCGCGATGCCGTGGATACCTATATCGGGGATGTGCTGCAGACTTTCCAAGATTACAGCGGCACGGATCTGAAGAAGAACGCCGAAAAACGGAAGGCGTTTAGGGAGGAGCTCAGCTCCCTGGCCCGGGATGTGTTTGCCTATCGGATCATGGTCCGCATGAGCCTGGGCCGCTATTGGGCCGACTTCAACGAAGAGCAGCAGGATAAGATGGTTGATCTCTTCGTGCGCGTGGTTGAGAAGAACTATTTCGGCAAGCTTGTGGAGTCCATGGACCAAGTGGAGAGCTATTCTAAGGATATGATCCGCATCACCGGCGAGACCGTCTTCTCCTCCAGAAAGGCGGAAGTCCGGTCCGTGATCCGCTACCAGGACAAGGAGATCCCGGTGAACTACCGCATGCTCTCCCGCTCGGAGCAGGGCTGGCAGGTCTACGACATCCACGTCGAGGAGGTGAGCCTGGTCAGCAACTATCGCAGCCAGTTCCAGGACCTTTTGAACAGGAAATCACCAGGGGAAGTGATCGAAACGATGCAGCGGAAGGTGGAAAGGGATGAGACCCCCGATCTCCTCGAGACGGAGTAAGGGTGTCTTGTCCGTCGAGGAGGGGCCGCAAGGCTTTTGGCTGCGTGTCTGCCTCTCCGGGATTGCCGTCTGTCTGATGCTGGCGCTTGTCGCTCCGGCTTTTGCGCAGGACAATGACGGGCCCTCGGCCGAGGACGAGCTTTTGAGCGAGCTGGAGGATGACTACGCCTCCCAGCCCAAAGTGGCGGATCCCCTGGAGCCGTACAATCGGCTCGTTTTTCGTTTCAACGACGGGCTTTACACCTATGTGCTCATTCCCGTCGCCGACGGATACAGGGCGGTTGTGCCGGAGCCCTTCCGGAATGGAATCGACAATGTTTTCTACAATATTCGCTTTCCCGGCAGAACAGTGAATCATCTCCTGCAGGGCCGTCCCCTGCGCAGCGCCCAGGAGGTGGGGGGATTCCTGGTCAACACCCTCTTCGGGTTCGGCGGTCTCCTGGATCCCGCGGACAATATTTCCTGGCTCTCCCCTCCGGACAAGGACACCGGGACCACTCTCGCAACCTGGGGCGTGGGGCAGGGGATGTACATCGTCTGGCCCGTGCTCGGACCGAGCACCCTGCGCTCCAGCGTGGGCATGGTGGGGGACTATTTTCTTGGCCCACTCAACTACTACGAGAACGATCGGTTGGCGTGGTGGATTGTCGGGGTGGAAAACCTGAATATGCTCCCCGACATGATGGGTCGCTATCAGGATATGAAGGCCTTCGGCATCGAGCCCTACTCCTCGGTCAAGGACGGATACGTGCAGTACAGACGGGAAAAGGTCCGCAAATAACAGCCCGCGTCCCGGGCGGAAAGGAAAGCACAAGGCGCTTCAGGCGCCTTTTTTTATTCTATGCAGCAGCGAGACTCCATTACCATCGTCGGGGCGAAGCAGCACAACCTGAAGAACGTCAGTCTGGAGCTTCCCAGGAACCAGCTGGTGGTCGTTTGCGGGCCCAGCGGCTCGGGCAAGTCCACCCTGGCCTTTGACATCGTGTACGCCGAGGGACAGCGCCGCTATGTGGAATCCCTGTCCGCGTACGCCAGGCAGTTTTTGCCCCAGTTGGACAAGCCCAAGGTGGAGAAGATCGAGGGGCTCTCTCCGGCCATCTCCCTGGAGCAGCACGCCGGATCCAAAAATCCCCGCTCCACGGTGGGCACGGTGACCGAGATCCACGACTACCTGCGCGTGTTCTTCGCGCGGCTGGCCACTCCGTATTGCCCGCAGTGCGGCGATCCCATCCAGGCCAGGTCCCCGGACGAGATCGTGGACGAGGTGTTGAGCCTTCCGGAGAGGAGCCGATTCATGCTCCTGGCCCCACTGGTGGACGGGAAAAGAGGGGACCAGGCGGATGTGTTCAAGAAGCTGCGCGGGCAGGGCTTCGTCCGGGTCCGGGTGAATGGGACGGTTCATCACCTGGAGAGCCCCCCGGAGCTCGATCCGAACGCGGAGCACAGCGTGGAGGTGGTGGTGGACCGGCTGGTCCTGCGCGAGGATATCCGCAAGCGCTTGGCCGATTCCCTGGAGCTCGCCCTGCGCCTGGGCGAGGGGCGTGTCGTGGTGAGCCTATTGGAGGACGGGGATCTCCCCTACACCACCGAGGCGGTCTGTCCGCGCTGCGATATCGGTTTGCCCCAGCCCAGCCCGCAGCTCTTCTCCTTCAACAGCCCGCAGGGCGCATGCCCCAGGTGTTCCGGGATCGGAAGCAGGGAGTTCTTCGATCCGCTCCTGTTGGCCCCCAATCACGGGCTGAGCCTGGAGCAGGGCGGGGTCCTGCCCTGGAAAAAGAAGAAGGTGCTGGCCCGGTACAGGGACCAGCTTCGCGAGCTGGGCGAGAAGTGGGGTTTTGATCTGGACACGCCGCTCAGGGAGTTCTCCAGCGAGGCCTGGAACAGCCTGTTCCACGGGGACAGGGACGCGGGCTGGCCCGGAGTGATGGAGATCCTGGAGGCCAGCCTGGATTTCGGGCGCATCTGGCAGGACGAGCTGGCCCGCTTCCGCAGGAGCATGCCCTGTCCGGCCTGCGGCGGGGCGCGGCTCAAGCCGGAGTCTCTGGCCTTCCTGGTGGAGGGGGCGAGCATCAGCGACGTCTGTTCCTGGTCCATCCGCCGAGCCCTGGAATGGGTCCAGAATCTGGAGTTTCAAGGCATGCGGAAGAGCATCGCGGAGCCCATCGTCCGCGAGCTCATGCACAGGCTCTCCTTCCTGGAGCGGGTGGGGCTGGACTATCTGAGCCTGGAGCGGAACATGAGCACCCTCGCCGGGGGCGAGGCCCAGCGGATCCGCCTGGCCGGGCAGCTCGGCTCGGGGCTGGTGGGGGTGACCTATGTCCTGGACGAGCCGAGCATCGGCCTGCATCCGCGGGACAACGAACGCCTCCTGCAGTCGCTCAAGGAGCTGCAGGGCCGGGGCAACACCGTCCTGGTCGTGGAGCACGACGAGCCCACCATCCGGGCCTCGGACCATGTCCTGGAGCTGGGCCCCGGGTCCGGGGCCCTGGGCGGGGAGATCGTCTATCAGGGCGACGTGCAGGGCCTGCTGGAAAGCGAGGGCTCCCTGACCGGCAAGTACCTGCGGCGTGAGCTCACCGTCCCAGTGCCGGAGACGCGGCGCGAGCCAAGCGGCTGGCTGCGGCTGAAGCAGGTGCGCACCAACAACCTCAAGGGCCACGACGTGACATTTCCCCTGGGGACCATGGTCTGTGTGACCGGGGTTTCCGGGTCGGGCAAGAGCTCCCTGGTCGTGGACTCGCTGTACAAGCACCTGGCCCTGAACCGGGGGATCAAGGTGGAGAGCCCCGGCCGCCTGGAGGGCATCGAGGGCGAGGAGGAGGTGGAGAAGGTGGTCTCCATCGACCAGTCCCCCATCGGGCGGACCCCGCGCTCCAATCCCGCCACCTACACCAAGGTCTTCGACGATATCCGCAGGATCTTCGCCTCCACCCGGGAGGCGAAAACGCGGGGCTTCAGCCCGGGGCGCTTCAGCTTCAATGTGCGTGGCGGGCGGTGCGAGGCCTGTCAGGGGGACGGCTCCATCCGGGTGGAGATGCACTTTTTGCCCGACGTGTTCGTTACCTGCGACGTCTGCGGGGGCAAGCGCTACAACCGGGAGACCCTGGACGTGGAGTACAAGGGGCTGAACATCTCCCAGGTCCTGGATCTGAGCGTGCGCCAGGCCCGGGAGTTCTTCACCCATCATCCCAGCCTGCGGCGCAGGCTGGAGGTCCTGGAGAAAGTGGGGCTGGAGTATCTGAGCCTGGGACAGCCGGCGACCACTCTCTCCGGGGGCGAGGCCCAGCGCCTGAAGATCTCTCGCGAGCTGGGCAAGCGCAGCCTGCCGCGCACCCTGTATATCCTGGACGAGCCCACCACCGGGCTGCATATGCACGAGGTGGGCAAGCTCATCCATGTTCTGCGGGAGCTGGTGCAGAAAGGGGCCACGGTGGTGGTCATCGAGCACAATCTGGATGTGGTCCGCGCGGCGGATTGGATTCTGGATCTGGGACCCGGCGGCGGAGAGTTCGGCGGGGACGTCGTTTCCCGGGGCACCCCGGAACAGGTCCGCGACGATCCGGATTCGCCCACTGGAGCGTTCCTGCGCGAGGACAGTCAGTGACTCGGGACTTGTGTGGTCCCGAGATC
>CAYFSD010000090.1:0-6981 GCA_964345705.1 uncultured Desulfohalobiaceae bacterium | reverse complement strand
TCCGCCTCCTTGTCCCCGATCTTGCGCCTGATCCAGACGAATCGGCTGTCCTCGTCCAGACGCCTGTTCAGAACGCCCGGCTCGACGGACAGGATCCCGGAAAGCACGCTGCTGACGCGGTCCTGATCCTCGATATCGCGGGGCCGGACAAAAACCGAATTCACAGTGATGCTTTTGGCCAGCAAGTCGCCGTGCCTGGAATAGATCTCGCCCCGGAGCCCCCGGACGGACTCCCTGGTCCAGTACTGGCCTTCGGAATCACCGGACAGCTCCAGACCGTGAACCACCTGTATGAAATAAGTCTTGAGCCACAGCCCCCCCCAGACCAGAACCAACACCCCGGCCAGGAAGACGATCCGCATCCCGGACCAGTCTTTGCGCGTACGTCGATTGCCTGCCCTCATCAATGCCTTCCGTTTGGGCCAGAGGCCCATGGCATACCGCTCGCGGGCCCGACTGACAAGAGAAAATGAAGCAGCCAGAAGGCCCTCTTTTGCCTCCGGATCCACGGTGTTGCTTCCGTGTGAGCGGAAAAACCTCGAGAATGCCGGGAATGGGACCTATACAGAGCCGAAGTTGAGTTGACTCAAAACCCCTGCCGATGGACGGATCAAAATGAGCTGAATAGTTGCTCGTTGCCTTTGTATTCTTTTGACGGACGCCACGCTGTCTAGGGCAGCCTGCGGATCTGGTCCTTTTCCGGCGGTCCGAGATCCAGCTGCGACGCGATCTCCTGCAACCTGTAGTCGGAGAGCAGATGCATCCGCTCCACCTCGAGCTTGGCATTGAGCGTCTCCTCCGACTGCAGCCTGCTCTTCAGCTGGGTCATGTCGTAGGATAGATTGATCATCCGAACATTGAGCCAAACCAGGGCCACTCCGAGCCCGAAGGCGGCCAGCCCCGCAAGGATCACCCCCCCTGTGCCCATCCCTGGCGCATGATCCGTCTTCTTCCCTTGGCTCATGGCTCCTCCATCGCCTCGGCCACGCGCATCTTCGCGCTCCTGCTGCGCCTGTTGCGCGCGAGCTCTTCCGCCGAAGGCGTCATGGGTTTCTTGGTCACCAGGCGCAGCCGCGGACGGCCCCGACAGGTGCACACCACCTGGTCCTCGGGGCATTCGCAGCCCCGGGCCGCCCTGCGGAAGGCCCACTTGACCATCCCGTCTTCCAGGGAATGAAAGGAGATCACCGCGACCCGCCCCCCGGGCCGAAGTATCTCGGGAATTTGTTCCAGAAAGGCGGAAAGCTCCTCGAGCTCCTCGTTGACCGCCATGCGCAGGGCCTGAAAGGTCCTCGTGGCCGGATGTCTCCGTGATGTGCGCCTCCACTTGGCGGGATAGGCGCTCTTCACCGCCTCCGCCAGCTCCAGCGTGGTCCGGAAGGGACCGCTTTCCCGGCGTTTGTGGATTTCCCGCGCGATCCTGCCGGCCATGGGATCCTCGCCGTATTTCCGGATGATCCGCTCCAGGTCCGCTACGTGCGCCCCGTTCACCAGATCGGCTGCGGATTCTTCCCCGGAGTCGGGGTCCAGACGCATATCCAGCGGCCCATCCTCGTGCAGGCCAAAGCCGCGCTCGGCATTGTCCAGCTGGCTAGAGGAGATCCCCAAATCCAGCACCGCGCCGTGGACATCCTCCCAGCCCAGCTGGCGCATGACCTCCGGAAGACGGCTAAATCGAGACTGAACCAGGGTGGCTCGCTCGGAAAACCCTTCGGCCCCGATACGGCGCGCGGCCTTCTCCAGGCTCCGGGCGTCCCGATCCAGGCCGAGCACCAGCGGCGGCGGAGAGCAGGCCCGGAGCAGCTCCAGGGTGTGTCCGCCCAGCCCCAGCGTTCCGTCCAGATACAGTCCCTCGGGCTGGACCCGAAGCGCCCGCACTACCTCCTGGGAAAGAACGGATTCGTGTTCCGCCACCTGCCTCTCCGTGCAGCTTGCCATCCTTTCATCGGTCCAACGGAGCCGCGTCTTAAAGCCGGAGTTTGGGTCCCTGATTTCTCCGCGCTTTTTTGTCCCGAGGTAACCATTCACCACCCCAAGGCCTCAGCGTCCAAGGACGGATCGATGTGGCGAATCGTTGCGAATCAGCTCACTCAGAGATAGAGCTCGAATCCGGTGCCGGACAGCTCGTCCATGATCTGGTCGAACTGCTGCTCCGTCTCCTGCATTTGGTTGCTGAATCGACGCTGATCCCAGATCTCGAACTTGCGGCCCACTCCGGCCAAAACCACTTCCCGGTCCAGCTTCGCGTAGTCGCGCAGGTGGGGCGGAATGAGGATCCGGCCCTGCTTGTCCGGAGTCACCTCCATGGCCCCGGCGATAAAAAAGCGCTGGAAATCGCGCATGCTTCGGTGCGCCAGGTTGGCCTGACTGAAGCTCTTCTCGATCTCCTGCCATTCCGGCCGGGGATAGGCGGCCACGCATCCGTCGAAGTTGGTCAGCATAATGCTGCCCTCTTCATCATGCTCCAGCACGACGTTCCGAAACTCCGGGGGGAGCATGAGACGGCCCTTGGTATCAAGGCTCCGATAGGCGTGGCCTCGAAACATGGTATGCATATCCCACTGGTTACCACTTCTTACCACATGAGCGCAACACCCTTTATATAAAAAGTCAAGCCCTATTTATTTCCCCATGAATCCCTTCCTGCGCCTCTTGTACACGACCCTAATAACGTCCCGCTGGACGGCTTGGCTCCATGGTTTCCCCAGGGGCCCGAGTTTTTTGCTTCACTCCTACTTTTCACGGCTCTCCGAAAAGATCTTCTTTGAATGTCTGCATACAGAAAAAAGGGAGCGCCCTCCCCGGGGAAAGGAAGATAGAATCCGCGCTGCCGCACAAGATCTCCTTATGAAGAGCCCCAAAGGAATAATCCACAGCGTGGCCCCCATTTTCCGTCCGCGATGCGCAGGGGATATGGGATCCGTTTTCCCTCCACGGCGCATCTTGCCGGCTTCCCTGCATGACACGAACGCACGGGAAAGTGCCGAGCTCCTTCACCGAATGCGCGCTCCGGGGAGAATCGGGGCCGTGCCGACCAACCCCGACAGATGAAGCACTGGGACGGATCAAGGAAGCCGGATTGCACGACATGGCTGAAATTGCCCGCGGGTTTGCTGGTGGGAGGAAGACCCGCAGGCGGACGGATCAGTAATGTGGTGACTCTTTGCCACGGGGACAGCTAGAAGGCGGTATGGGGACTGATCAGTCGAAATCCGCGAGAAGGCTTCCCACGTGCAGATCAGGAGCGAGCACGGTCTGGCTGTAGTCGTTCCGGATCCGCCAGACCGCCTGCTGCAGCTGATCCGTGCTGATCCCGTTGCGCATGGCGGTATAGGCCTCGATGAACGCGGCCAGGCTGTCGCAGACCTTGAGCATCTCCCCGTCCTTGGGATCGTATTCGTCCTGGTTATATTCGCCCAGCAAAAGATCCCGGCTCATCTTCCTGACCTCGCCCCGGAGACACACCGTGCCCACGAATTCCGAGCCCACCTCCGTGCCCAGGAAATAGGCCAGCCTGGAGGCGATAGCGTGGTATCCCCCCTGCTCCAGGAGGCCGAAGACGCGGCTGCTCAGCTCCCGATCCTCGTACTCCTTGATCAGGGTCCCGATCTTCTGCACCGAGCGCTTGACCGGAGAGATGATGTCCCTGGTGAGCAGCTCCGGCAGGTCGTGGAAGAGCCCGGCGAAGAAGTTGTTCTGGCACTGAACCCGGCAGGCCCCGGAGGCCAGGCTGAAGAAATAGGCGTAGCAGGCCACGATGAACAGATGGCCCAGCACAGAGGTCTCCGGGATGCGGGGCGTCTGGGACCAGCGCTTCTGGAAGCGGAGCTGGCCGCACTGGCGCACAAAACGCGTCAGCTCGTTCTGGCCGTCGTCGATGAGCTCCGTGACCGCGTTGATGTCACCGTGCTCCCGCAGGGACTCCTCGAAATTGCGCCGAATGTCCTCCAGCTCCTCGTCCCAGGGGTTGATCGTCTCGATCAGACTGAACTCCCACTGGCTGGCATAGAGGTGGGAGGCGCTCAGGATCCTCTGGGCCAGGGTCCGCTCGGATTCAGCCAGGAAGTAGCTCGTTAGACGATTCCAGAACGCCTGGCCCAGGGGTTGGACCCTCGGCTCGAGCTGCTCCAGGACCCATTCCGTCAGCTGGCGGTAGTGCAGGGGATTGGACTTGATGCGGTAGAAGATGGGGGGCTTGATGTCGGTGATGATCAGCCGATAGAGGTACTCGAAGATCCCGCCCTCGATGATCTCCCGGCCCAGGGCCGTGCGCTGGTCGAAGGAGAGGTCCCGGCTGTTCTGGTGATACAGCAGCCAGGCGATCATCATCTTGTGCGCCTGCTTGTCCACCTCCCAGAACTCCACCGGCCGCAGCTTGTCGTTCCAGCGTTTCATGAAGGATCCGGAAAAGATGAGTTGCAACAGGCTCTTGCGGATAAAGGACACGATCCACCCCCATCGCTTGTTTGTTCGGCTCGCGAAACCGTCCGGGCAACTGGGCTCCCGCCTCCCTGCTTCCCCGGACGGAACCCTTGACAAGAAGACCAAAATACGATGGATTATGCAACGTTCAGCCGGGGATGCATTCTTGACACCTCCCCCTTCTCCGGATACACTCTCTTTTTACTTTTTAGCAAGGAGCCTGCGGGATGAAGACCTTCAGCACATACAACCTCACCCCGGAGACGCGACAGCGGAGCTGGCACGTTGTGGACGCGGACGGCGAAATCCTTGGCCGGCTGGCCACGCGGATCGCCACGATCCTGCGAGGCAAGGACAAGCCGGAATTCACTCCCCATGTGGACTGCGGCGACTTCGTGGTCGTGGTCAACGCGGACCGGATCAAAACCACGGGCAGGAAGCTGGACAAAAAGATCTATTACCACCACACGGGCTATCCGGGCGGCCTGAAGGAAACCACCCTTCGGGCGCTGCTGCAGCACAAACCGGAGCGGGCCATTTACTACGCGGTCAAGGGGATGCTCCCCAAGAGCCGGCTGGGCAGGGCCCAGATCAAGAAGCTCAAGGTCTACGCCGGACCGGAGCATCCGCATCAGGCCCAGCAACCCCAGACACTCCACGTTTAACAGGCTGTTGAACAAAGCCTTTCGGAGAGAGAGAGCATGATCAAGGATTGCTACTACGGCACCGGCAGACGCAAGACAGCCGTGGCCCGAACCAGGGTGCAGCAGGGCCAGGGCAGGATCGTGGTGAACAATCGGTCCCTGGAGGACTATTTCCCCAGGGAAACCCTGCGGATGATCATTCAGCAGCCCCTGCGCCACGCCAACCTGCAGGGTAAGCTCGACATCTGGATCAATGTCGACGGCGGAGGCGTCTCCGGCCAGGCTCAGGCCGTCAGGCACGGCATCAGCCGGGCGCTCGTGCACTACGACTCCGACCTGAAGAAGTCCCTGAAGGACGCGGGCTTCCTCACCCGCGACGCGCGCAGCAAGGAACGCAAGAAGTACGGTCAGCCCGGAGCGCGGGCCAAGCCGCAGTACTCCAAGCGCTGATCCCGTCCGTGCGCGGCGCCGGTCCGAATCCGTTCCCGGCGCCGCGCTCCCATTCCCTTTCTCCTTCCCCATCGACGGTCTCATGAAACAGAATGTGAAGCCGCGCCTGCTCTACGCGGACGAAGAGGGCGGCATCTACGACCACCCCGAGCTGCATATGCTCTGCCGCAAGGGAGAGCATATCCTTCCCCCGGGGCCCAGGGATTTCATTCCCCTGCCCCAGGGCAGCGATATCTTCCTCCTGCCCGGCCGCAAAGCCCTGGGCATGAATCCGGACAATGGCGAATTCGAGTACCTGGAGGCCCATCCCGTGGCCGCCTTTGTCAGCCCAGGGCACACCCTCACCGGAGCGGCCGCCTATCTCACGGACACGGACGCGGCCCGGCTCCCCCTGTTCGCCTACGGGGCGGTGGGATACGCGGACGGGACCTTCTGGGTCTGCGCCAGCCGCACGGACACCGATCCCCGCCAGCAATTCGGGGACATCCCGGACCAGGCCATCGAACGCGGGGCCCGCACCCTGCTCAAGCGGCACTCTCAAAACCGTCTGGTACGGCACCTGGCCCACTGCGCCCTGGAGTACTGCTGCCCGGCGGCCAAGAACCTGGCCCTGGGCCGTTTCGAGGCCCCGCTGCCCACAGCCGGGAGCTGCAACGCGAGATGCGTCGGCTGCATCTCCCATCAGCCGGAAAATTCGGAGTTCCCGAGCACCCAGGACCGCATCAGCTTCCGGCCCACTCCGGAAGAAATCACCCAGATCATGCACACCCACGCCCGTTCCGAGGAAAGGCCCATCTTCTCCTTCGGCCAGGGCTGCGAGGGCGAGCCCCTGACAGAAGCCAAGACCATCCGCCGAGCCATCGCCGACTACCGCAGCCAGGGGGGACGCGGCACCATCAACATCAACACCAACGCCAGCCTTCCGGAGACCATGGCGCCTCTGGCCCGGGCCGGGCTGAATTCCATCCGAGTCAGCCTGAACAGCGTCCGCGACGAGCTCTACACGCCCTACTTCCGGCCCGCGGGGTACGCCTTCGAGGACGTGCTGGCCACGATCCATGAGGCCAAGGCGCAGGGCCTCTTCGTATCCCTCAATTACCTCTATTTCCCCGGAATCAACGACACCGAGGAGGAGCTGGAGGCCCTGTCCCAGCTGGTGGAGAGCAGCCGGCTCGACTTCATTCAGCTGCGCAATCTCAACCTGGACCCCGAGCTCTATCTCCAGGTCATCCCCGCGCCGCGAACACCGGCCATGGGGCTTTCCAACTTCCGCAAGCGCCTGAGGAAGCTCTTTCCCTGGATCCAATTCGGGTACTTCAATCCCTATGTCTCCGACTAACGGCACGGCCCCGCCCGCGGACGGCGAAGCATGAGCAGACAGATCCTCAGCACCGGGGCACGGGCCTGTTACGATGCCGAGGGCCGGACCATCCCCTGCCGCGGTTCCTTGCAGGACGCCGCCCTG
>CAYFSD010000089.1:0-6994 GCA_964345705.1 uncultured Desulfohalobiaceae bacterium | reverse complement strand
TTCCGTGAAGGATTACTCAGAGCTGATGCGTGTGGAGAGCTGGCCCGGAAGAAGGGTTTGAGGTATGCTAATAGGATGGGATCGCCCGCAGGGTTTTGGCGATCAGCGCCGATATCCGTCATTTTCAGAGCCAAGCCTCTGGTGATTCAAAAAGCCCAGTGCCCGTGGACGGATCAATGTGGTGAAGAGTTGCGCATTCGGCACGTTGATTTCATCCATCCCTAGGAGCTCCAAGGGAACAGACAAGGAGGGAGCCATGCTCAAGAAGGCCGCGCTGCTCATCGCCGTGCTGGTCCTCGCGGGGTGCCAGGCCCTGCTGCAGCCCGCCCCCACCACCAGGGTCCGGCCGGAGCCCGCGGGGCTTGGGCTGAACATGGGCGATTTGATGCGGAACAGCGAAGCGTACAGGATCCTGTACTCCGGGCCGGTGTACAATCCATCCGCCCTGCTCTTTCTCCCGCGCCAGGAACCGGACCGCCTGGAGCCGACCCGGGGCTGGAAAGAAGTGAAGGGCCCCGAGGATCTGAAACATATCAAGAGCAGCATGGATCGCCTGGACCCCGAGCTCTGGGCCATTGTCCCCTCCGGCATGGAGGAGGTGCGCTCCGGGGATGTGCTGGGCTCCATCTACACCCAGGGCTACGCCTCGGTGCAAAGGATCCCGGATTCCGCCCGGTTCCGGATCCTGCCCGTGGAGGAGCAGTTCAACCCCATCTATCATGACCGGGCCTTTCCCGAGCCCGGAGTGGATCTTTTCCGGCGCGATGGGCGGTAGATCTAGAGCATCTGCACCGGGTCCAGATCCAGGCTGAGGCGAAGCCCCCTGCTTTTGCCGAAGGAGGCGAAGAGGGGCCGGCACAGGCTCCGGATGCTGGCCCGGTCCGGGGCCTTGATCAGGCACTGGTAGCGCATCCGCCCGCGCAGCTGCCGCAGGGGGGACGGGGCCGGCCCCAGGATCTGGATCCCCGCTCCGCTGGCCTGCTTCATCCGTGAGGCGATCTCGCGCACCCGTTCATGCCCGTCGGCCTGTCCGGCGGGATAGCTCATGCGCAGGAGCCCCAGGCGCACGAAGGGCGGATACTTGCGTCTGCGCCGCAGCTCGATCTCCGTGGTGTAGAATCCCTCGAAATCGTTTTCGCGGATGAATTGCCAGCAGTAGTGATCCGGAGAGCGGGTCTGGATCATGACCCGCCCGGGGGCCTCGCCGCGTCCGGCCCGCCCGGCGACCTGGTGCAGAAGCTGGAATGTCCGCTCCGTGGCCCGGTAATCGGGAAGATTCAGCCCGATATCCCCGTCCAGCACCAGGACCAGCGAGACCCCGGGGAAATTGTGCCCCTTGCTGCACATCTGCGTCCCCACCAGGACCTGGGCCCTCTGGTGAGCGAAGCCCTCCAGGATGCTCTCCATGCTCCCCTTTCTCCGGGTGCTGTCTCGATCCAGCCGCATCACACCGGATTCCTCGGACAGAAAGGCGCTCAGGTACTCCTCGATCTGCTCCGTTCCCTCCATGAGGGGCACGTACTGGTGGCCCCCGCACCCGGGACAGGCCAGGGGGAAGGGTTTCATCTCCCCGCAGTAGTGGCACACCACCCGTTCCAGGCTCTTGTGGTAGGTCATGCCCACCTCGCAGTGATCGCAGTGGATCACCTTCCCGCAGGCGGTGCAGTAGATCAGGGGGGCGTACCCCCGTCTGTTGAGGAGGACGATGGCCTGTTCCCCTCGCTCCAGGCAGCCCTGCAAAGCCTGGACGGCCTGTTGCGAGAAGGGGCCTTCCGCCGGGGGATCGCTGGTCAGGTCCACGGTGTTCACTTCCGGCAGCTCCCGTCCCCCCACCCTGGCCCGCATGTGCAGCAGGGGGAAGACGCCCGTGCGGGCGGCGTGGTAGGTCCGGATATCCGGGGTGGCCGAGCCCAGAAGCAGGAGCCCGCCGCTGCTGCGGGCCCTGGAGTAGGCCACCTCCTTGGCGTGGTAGGGCAGCCGCTCCTCCTGCTTGAAGGAGGTGTCGTGCTCCTCGTCCAGAACGATGAGCCCCCAGTCCGTGCGCGGGAGAAAGACCGCGGACCGGGTGCCCACGGCGATCACCGGGGACTCCTCCCCCCGGATGCGGCTGAAGACCCCCGTCCTGTCCGAGGCGGAAAGGTGGCCGTGGTACAGGTAGCAGTGCTGCCGGGGAAAATGCTTGCGCACTTCCTGCCAAAGCTGCAGGGCCAGGGCGATCTCGGGCACCAGGATGAGCACCGAGCACCCCTTTTCCAGGCACTGCCGAGCCAGAAAGAGATAGACCAGGGTCTTGCCGCTTCCGGTCACACCGTGCAGGAGACGGATCCGCATTCCCTCTGAGCGCAGGTCCGGGGCAAGGGCGTCGAGGACCCGTTTCTGCTCCTGTGTGGGCTCCACCCGGTCCAGGGGGTGGTCCCCTGCCGCGCCTTCCGCCGCGGAGTCCGGTTCGCTGGCCGGCGGCCCGGCGGGCCCGGCCTCCCGCACCATGTCCTTGTCCTTGAGCAGGCGAAGGGTCCTGGATGCCTGCTGCCCCAGGTGCCGGCGAAGCTCCTGTCGGCTTGTGGGTCCGTGGGTCCAGAGGTGGTCCAGCAGCCGGGTCTGCTGTACGGCTTGCGGCCGGACCTGCCAGGGCGGGTCCGCGGCCAGCTCCACGAGACGGCAGGAGGGGTCCTCTCCAGGGGCCCTCAGCCGTGCCTCCCGGTTCAGCCATTCCCGGGCCAGCTCCAGGAGTCGCTCCCGGTCCGCCCGGAACAGGGATTTCAGGCTCCAGGTCTCCTCCCGGCCGGCCCCCTCGCGAACCAGATGCAGCCGCGTGCTCCGCAGGCCGGCGGGGAGGATCTGAGACAGGGTGTATCCCTCGCGGACCAGGCTGTGCCGACCCAGCTCGCGGATCAGATCCAGATACTCCGCATCCAGAAGCGGAGACTCCTCCAAGGGCCAAAGGATGGGCTTGATCCCCTCCTCCGGCTCATTTCCGGATTCGGGCTCCAGGTCGAGAAGGACGCCGCAGCGCAGGGAGGAGGAAAGGGGCACGGCCACCCTGAGACCCGGCTTCCACAGCTCGGGGGGCAGGTAGTCCGGTGCGCGGTAGGTCAGATTGAGATAGGGAGGGCTGAGCAGGGCCACACTCCAGGAGGCGCCAGGAGCGGAGGGCCCTGCTTCCCATATGCGTGGGCTGGTTGCGGTCATCAGGCATCCGGCATCCGATCTCACTCCAGGGATAACTCTTGAATCCGGTCCGTAGTGGCATTTTCCCCTGCAGGAGGAAGGCGGCGCAGCAACAGGCGCATCCGCGGCTCGCTGACCTCGGAATCCAGCGGCTGATCGGGCTCACGGTCCAGGGCATTGGGATTGAAACGGGAACGGTCGATTTCCGTGGCCACCTGCTCCCAGCGCACATCAAAGGCCACGCTTTCGCCCTCGGGAAAGGCGACGCGGAGCCGGGTGGGCAGAAGGTGGTTCCCCAGGCTGTAATACTCGGACCAGCGCCAGCTGATCCCGGAGGGAGCGATCAGCTTGAGCGGGACGTCGCGCTCCAGGTCGATCCAGACCTGGCTGCTCTCAAGATCCTTATATTCTGCTCCGAGAACAAGACAGGGCCGATCCTCCAGGAACTGATAGCTCTTGACCGTGCCGTTGATCCCCAGCCTGTCCCACTCCTGCTTCGGGGTGTTCAGCCAGGCCAGGCGCAGCGGGGGATAGGGAACCGTGGCCGAGGCGGGTCGGACCGCGTCGATCCTGTTTCCGCTGCCCACGGCGATCCGGACCACGCGGGTGGCGTTGTCCTCGAAAGTCCTCCACTCCTGGCGCCAGAGATCCCCCTTGCGCCAGGAGCGGATGGTCTGGCCGGAGGTCCCGTTCACCTCCAGATCCGCCCGCCAGGACTCGAGGGTCTCGTAGTTTTTTCTCAGCTTGTCCGCCACTTCCCGCGTTTTTGGGAACAAGGCGTGCGCCGCGCTCGCAAGGAGCAGGACCCCGATGGCGGCTGCGACCAGTCGGAATGAATGTCGGCTTATTCCGGACACGGCAAGAGCTCCTGGAGTCGTTGCACCAGATCGTCCCGCAGCGTCTCGTCCTGCAGGCCGAAGTAGATGTTCGCCGTGAGATAGTCCACCCAGTTGCCGATGTCGAAGCGCATGCCCTGCAGCTTGACCGCCAGGAGACGGTTCCGGCGCGCCATGGCCCGGAGGCCCTCCGTGAGCTGGATTTCGTGGCTCCGATCGGGAGTGTTCAGCTCCTGCAGATGATCGAATATCTCCGGAGTGAGGACATAGCGGCCCACGATGGCCAGATTCGAGGCGGCCTCCCCAGGCTCGGGCTTTTCCTGCAGATCCTTGACCCGATACATGTGCGGGCCGATCTCCTCCGCGGCGATGATGCCGTAATTGTTCACCTTGTCCCGATCCACGGGCATGACCCCGACCACGGCCATGTGCTCGGATTCGGCGACCTCCATGAGCTGCTTGATGCCTGGCATGGAGCTGAACATGAGGTCATCGCCCACGATGGTGGCAAAGGGCTCCTCCTTGACCACCTCGCGAGCGCAGAGCACGGCGTGGCCCAGGCCCAGCTGGCGCTTCTGCCGCACGGAGATGATGTTCACCATCTCCGCCACATGCCTCACCTGGGCCAGGAGATCCCATTTCTGCGTCCGTTCCAGGACCGACTCCAGGGCCAGATTGTAGTCGAAGTGGTCCTCGATGATGGTCTTGTTCTGATTGTTCACGAAGACCACGTCGGACAGGTCGGCCTGGATCGCCTCCTCCACGATGTACTGCACCGCCGGCTTCCTGAAGACGGGCAGGATCTCCTTGGGCAGGTTCTTGGTGGCCGGAAGGGAGCGCGTGCCCCATCCCGCGACTGGAACCACGACTTTGCGCACCTGCATAACGGCTCCTTTTCGCCTCGGATCAGCCCAGGCAGCGACCAACGGTCTCGGCCAGATCGTTTGCTAGGCCGCGGACCTGGTCTGGATTCTCCCCTTCCACCATGACCCGGGCCTTGGCCTCTGTCCCGGAATAGCGCAAGAGGACCCGTCCCATGGGATACAGGCTTGCCTCCGCCTTCCGGATCTGCTCCTGCAGCTCCGGTGCCTCTTCCAGAGGCGGCTTGCTGCGCACAGGGACGCTCACCTGGGACTGGGGAAAGGGTGTGAGCAGGCGGGCCAGGCTGGAGAAGGGTGCCTGCTTGGTCTGCATGATCTTGAGCACCTGCAGGGCGGCCAGGATCCCGTCCCCGGTGGTGCTGTACTCCATGAAGATCAGATGCCCGGACTGCTCCCCGCCCAGAATGGTCCGCTCCCGGCGCATGCATTCGGCCACGTGGCGGTCCCCGACGGGAGTGCGAATCAGCTCCCCGCCCTTTTCCCGCATGAAGACTTCCAGGGCCATGTTGCTCATGACCGTGGCCACAAGCTTCCTTCCCGGCAGCTCGTCCCGTTCCATGAAATCATTGGCGCACAGGGCCATGAGCTGGTCCCCGTCGGCGATGACCCCTTGTTCGTCAACCAGGATCACCCGGTCCCCGTCTCCGTCCAAGGCAATGCCCAGATCGGCCCCGGTCTCCAGGACCTTTCTCTGCACCAGCTCGGGGTGAAGCGAGCCACAGTCCTCGTTGATGTTGAACCCGTCCGGCTCCGAGCCGATCTTGATCACCTCCGCCCCGAGCTCCCGGAACACCAGGGGCGCCACCCGGTAGGCCGCCCCGTGGGCGCTGTCCAGGACGATTTTCAGGCCCTCCAGGGTCATGTCCTTGGGGAAGGAGTTCTTCAGAGAGACCACGTACCGCCCCGGGCTGTCCTCGATCCTGGCGGCCCGGCCCACATGCGCCGGATCGAGGTGATCCCAGACCGTGTCCCGGGACAGCACCATGCGGGAGATCTCGCTCTCCGACGCGTCGCTCAGCTTGAATCCGTCCCGGTCGAAGAACTTGATCCCGTTGTCCATGAAGGGATTGTGCGAGGCGGAGATCACCACGCCCAGGTCGCAGCGCATGTTCTTGGTCAGAAAGGAGATGGCCGGCGTGGGCATGGGGCCCACCAGGTACACGTCCATCCCCGCCGCGCAGAGCCCCGAAGTCAGGGCGGATTCGAAGATGTATCCGGAAAGGCGCGTGTCCTTGCCGATGAGCACGGAATGCCTGCGCTGGCCGTTGCGGAAGTACTGGCCCGCGGCAAGGCCCAGGCGGACAATGTACTCCGGCTGCATGGGAAATTCGTTGACCTGGCCCCGCAGGCCGTCCGTTCCGAAGAGCTGGTTAGACATGGGCCACCTCCTGGCTCGTTTTGCCCAGCTCGCGGACGATGGTGAGCGTCTGTCGGGTCAGATCCACCTCGTGCACCCTGTGGATGCTCACGCCCTTCTCCGCCAGCAGGGCGGTGGCCACCTGGGTCGCGTTCTGCCGCTGATCGGGGCCCAGCCCTAGGAGCTTCTGCCACAGGGACTTGTTGGACTGCCCGATGAATACGGGCCTGCCCAGCCGGAAAAAGCGCTCGATGTCGCGCAGGATGGCCAGGTTGTCCTCCAGGCGCTTCCCGAAGCCGATGCCCGGATCGAGGACAATGCGATCCTCGGCCAGCCCGCGGCGGACCAGGCGATTGAGCTCCCCTTCAAGAAAGGAGGCGATCTCCTCCACCGAATCCTCGTACCGCGGGGCCTTCTGCATGTCCTCCGGCCGACCCTGGGAGTGCATCAGGACGTATCCGGGCTGATGCTCCACCAGGACCTCGGCGAGCTCGGGATCCAGACCGCAGGCGGTGACATCGTTGACGATGGCCGCGCCCTCCTCCAGGGCCCGGCGCGCGGTCTCGGCCTTGTACGTGTCCACGGAAATCGGACGATCCGGGTATTCCGAACGCATGGCCCGGATCACGGGCAGGACGCGGTCCAGCTCCTGCCGGTGCTCCACCCGCTCGGAAAAGGGGCGGGTGGATTCGCCCCCCACGTCCAGGATATCCGCTCCCTGGTCCAGGATCTCCCGGGCCCGGGAGATCGCG
>CAYFSD010000088.1:2341-7024 GCA_964345705.1 uncultured Desulfohalobiaceae bacterium | reverse complement strand
CTTGACTTTTGAAGCAGCATGAACCTACAACCACTCCGAACAATGTCCTGACACGGGCAAGCCCGGATATCACGTCCCATCCGTCCGACAGCGGCAAAACAAGAAAGAAAGCCCGGGAGACGCCCCAAGCAAGGAGGCAATTGATGCCGCGCAGCGACTACAGCCACAACTACAGGCCGGACAAGCTGAGACAGCTCATCCAGGAGGGCAAGACAGCCGACCAGATCATGAAGGAGCTCTCCATCTCCAGCTGGTCCCTGAGGGAGCATCTGCTTCTGCTCCAGAGGGAGGACCACCGATTCTACGATATCGAGGGCCTGCACTCCGACGACTGGTACAGACAGCCCTACCAGATCCAGGAAGGGATCATCTTTTCCCCCAAGATGCTGGAAAAAACCGGATTCAATCCAGGCGACGAATTCGAGATGATCGTGGAGAAGGACCGAATTATCCTGAAGAAAATCGGAGCATAAGGGAGTCGCCATGGCCAGAATCAGGGGCGTCTATACGCCGAGGTACGATCCGGAGAAGCTGCGCCGGCTCATCCAGGAGGGCAAGACGGCCAAGCAGATCATGAAGGAATTCCGCATATCCAGCTTCACCCTGAAGGAGCACCTGTTGCTGCTTCAGCGAAGGGACAGGACCAACTACGACATTTCCGGCCTCTTCGAGGACCAGGAAGCCGCGAAGCGCATGATCAAGCGTCGCCACGGGTACGTTTGCGCTCCAGGGTCCCAGTACCTACCTGCCTTCAGGACCGCAGACTCCTTTGAGATGGTCGAGCGCGAGGACCGCATCATCCTGAGAAAGGTCAAGTAAGGAGATACAGCGATGGCCAAGGAAACGATCAGGGAGGGAGAGCGGACGACGAACACCATTCACAACCTGGACAACAAGATATTCAAATACGACATCCATCCCTGGGTCTTCTTCGGAGGCGCCGGGATTATCATCCTCGGGGTCCTTTTCACCATTGCCCTGGGAGACACCGCGGAAGCCATATTCGGCAACATCCAGAATTGGATCGCGAATTATACCGGATGGTTCTTCATCCTGGTCATGAATCTCGCCTTCTTCTTCTGTCTGGGCCTTACCTTCTCCAGATTCGGGAACCTGCGCATCGGAGGGCCGGACGCGGAGCCTGAATTCAGCACTCTGGGCTGGTTCTCCATGCTCTTCAGCGCGGGAATGGGCATCGGGATCCTCTTCTACGGGGTGGCGGAGCCCATGTTCCACTTCGTGGGCAACCCCTTCACCGAAGCCGGGTCCGCGGAAGCGGCGCAAAAGGCCATGGATCTGACCTTCCTGCACTGGGGGGTGCATCCCTGGGGGATCTACGCCCTGGTCGGGCTGGCCCTGGCCTTTTTCGGGTTCTCCGAGGGCCTGCCCCTGTCCATCCGCAACATCTTCTATCCCCTCCTGGGAGACCGGATCTATGGAGGGCTGGGCAATCTCATCGACATCCTGGCCACCGTTTCCTGCCTCTACGGGGTGGCCACTTCCCTGGGGCTGGGGGTGCAACAGGTCAACGCCGGGCTGGCCCACTCCTTCGGCATCCCCCAGAGCGGCCTGGTCCAGGTCCTGCTCATCGCCGGGATCACCGGCCTGGCCACCTGGTCCGTGGTCCGGGGCCTGGACGCGGGGATCAAATTGCTCAGTGAGGTGAACATGGTGGTCATGGCCATTCTCGGGCTCTTTGTCCTCCTGCTGGGACCCACCATCTTTATCCTCGGCGGATTCATCTCCAACGTCGGCAGCTACATCCAGAACTTCCCCACCCTGGCCACGTACACCGAGACCTTCACCCAGGGAAGCTGGCAGAATAGCTGGACCGTATTCTACTGGGGCTGGTGGATCGCCTGGTCCCCCTTCGTGGGCATGTTCATCGCTCGCGTGTCCTACGGCCGCAAGATCCGGGAATTCCTCCTGGGCGTTCTCTTCGTCCCCTCCACGGTCACCTTCCTCTGGATGACCATCTTCGGCAACACGGCAATCCATATCGAAAAATTCGGCGAGGGCGGACTGGCCAAGGCGGTGCAGGAGAACATCCCCGTCTCCCTCTTCGTGTTCCTGGAAAACTTTCCCCTGGTCACCGTCGCCTCGCTTATCGCCGTCATCGTGATTATCACCTTCTTCGTGACCTCCTCGGACTCCGGATCCATGGTCATCGACATCATCACCTCCGGGGGCAATCCCGATCCCCCCAAGCCGCAGCGCCTGTTCTGGGCCATTACCGAGGGGGTCGTGGCCGCCGTCCTGCTGGCTGGCGGGGGTCTGGTCGCCCTGCAGACCGGGGCCATCACCACGGGCCTGCCCTTCGCCGTGATCATCCTCCTGATGACCTGGTCCGTGCTGCGCGGTCTGCGGGATTACGTGGAGAAGTACGGCTGGGAGTAGGGCAAGGACCCGAATCAAAGGAGTGAGAGTATGAAGGGAAAGAAAAGAACACTGCAAAGCATGCTTCTCGGCCTGGCGGGGCTCCTCCTTCTTCTCGCCGCCCCCGTGCATGCGGCCAAGGACACGGTCACCCTGACCTACGTGGAGTGGTCCTCGGAGATCGCCAGCACCAACCTGGTCAAGGCCGTGCTGGAACAGAAGATGGGGTACGACTGCGAGATCAAGACCGTTGATGCGGACGAGATGTGGCGAGCCGTGGCCGAGGGCGAGGCGGACGCCATGGTCGGGGCCTGGCTCCCGGGAACGCACGAGCACTACCAGGAAAAGTACGGAGATCGCGTGGTGGATCTGGGCCCCAACCTGAAGGGTGCGCGCATCGGCCTGGTGGTCCCGGACGTGACCCTGGGACGGCAAACCGCGGGCACTGGGCTGCGCAACAAGCCCTACATCACCGCGGAGAGCATCGCCGATCTCCGGGAGCACGCGGACAAGTTCAAGTACAGGATCGTGGGCATCGACCCGGGAGCCGGGGTCATGAAGAGGACCAGGGAGGCCATGGAGGCCTACGGGCTGGACAGCTACGAGCTGGTCACCGGCAGTGAGCGGACCATGACCCAGGCCCTGGACAGGGCGATCACCAACCACGAATGGATCGTGGTCACCGGGTGGATCCCCCACTGGAAATTCGCCAGGTGGGAGCTGCGCTTCCTGGAGGACCCCAAGAACGTCTTCGGCGGCGAGGAGCACATCAATACCGTGGTCCGGGAGGGCCTGAAGGAAGACATGCCCGAGGTGGCCCAGTTCCTGGACAACTTCCGCTGGTCCCCGGAACAGATGGGACAGCTCATGATCTGGATCCACGAGGACGAGGGCAAGTTCCCCTACGAGAAGGCCCTGCGCTACATCCGCACCCACGAGGAGCAGGTGGATTCCTGGATTCCGTGAGACGGGCCTGGATTACCCATTTCGCGCTAAGCCCCATCTGGGTAAGCCGCATGCCGTGTGCCGCGCCAGCGGCCCCCTGCTTCCAAGATCTTTCAGGCGCGGGAAGCCTTCAGCAAGGCCGCCCGCGCCTGGAATATTCTCTTTGGATTACTCATTTCGCGCTAAGCGCGAGATGAGAAAATCACCTGTCAGCCATGGTCCCCTCTATTCCGTGGTTTTCCGTGCTTGTCCAATGAAATCCTGTTCCGTTTCCCTTGGGTATTCCGCTGGCTCAAGACGATTGCACGGGGACTGGCCCCTTTGCTTTTTTTCTGCTAATTGACATGAGCCTGTATGGTCCATATTATGTATGCATATTATGGAGGTTTTCCTATGAAACGAACAACAATCATGCTTTCAGAAGACCTGAAAATCCAGGCGGCTAAGCACTGTAAACAAAGAGGGATATCTCTGGGCAGGCTGCTTCGAGAGGCCCTGGAACGCGAGCTTGAAGAGGCAAAATTCGACAGGCAGAGACAAGACGCTTTATTTGCCGATCAGGAGGTGTATCAGGGTGAGGTGCCGATGGATATCAGCCTCAACCACGATGCGCATCTCTACTAGGATCACATGTAATGTATGATATATATTGACACCGGGGCCTATCTGGCCCGCTACCTGGCCAAGGATCAATACCACGATCTGGCCGCGGCTTTTTGGGAGGAGCTCAAAACCAGAAATGAAGGACTTGTTACCAGCAACTTTGTCTTGGACGAGACCGCCACTCTGTTGGGCAGGCGGGCGGGCCATGTGTTCGCGTGCAATCGGTTGAAAGCTATTTATGCCTCGAATGTGCTGCAGATATGGCGACCAGAGCGCGACGACGAGCTCCGAGCCATTGATTGGTTCGCCAAATTCTCCGATCAGGATGTCAGCTTCACAGACTGCATCTCTTTTGCGCTCATGAAACGGGCACAGATCAAACACGTGTTCTCCTTTGATCGGCACTTTGATACCGCCGGATTCAAGCGGCTACCAGGAGGATAGTTGCTGGGCAGCACAGATTTGACATTACCCATTTCGCGCTAAGCGCGAGATGGGTAATCTGTTTATTGTTCCCACGCAGAGCGTGGAAAGGATAATCTCAAGAAGAGCTCGCGTAGCGGCGCACAGACCCAGCGCCAGAAGACATGAGGCAGAATACGACTCGCTCTTAAAAATTTTATTGGAAACCGATTCACCATCTCTAGGGAGGGAAGCATGCCGGAAGAGAGGGGGCAAAAGCCGGATAAGGAAATCATCTATGTCCCCGCCCAGGGGTATATGCCGCCTCAAGACAACGACGAGATCGACCTGATCGAG
>CAYFSD010000088.1:0-2241 GCA_964345705.1 uncultured Desulfohalobiaceae bacterium | reverse complement strand
TTCCTCGCTGTCTTCCTCGTCTTTTTCCTGCGCTTTGTGCACACAGCCAGACAAAAGCAGAGGGAGGCGGGAAGATGATGCTGCCCCGTGGCGGCCAGGGCTCAGTCGAGACTGGACGCATCAAGATCATATGACTCCGATGTTCCGGCGCCAAGCGGTCCGTTCTCTTCCGGAGCCAGCGCTGAGCTGTGTTCCGTGCTGACAGCCAGCCGGGCTTCTGCTACAGTTTCCGGCAAATATATCTATCGCTTTAGGGACGTTTGTCTCCCACAGAACCGGACATTCGGCCATTCGCCCGCATTCGCGTCCCTTACAGCCCCTCCACCGCAAACCGAGGAGCAAACGGAATGGAATTGCAAGGCATCGGAGCCGCGGCCTGGCAATGGCTGATCACCGACGGACCGCGCATCGCGGTGATCCTGGTGCTTGTCTTTGTCCTGTACAAGCTGGCCCGCATGCTGCCCGGCAAGATCCTCAAGCGGGCCAAAAAGAGGTTGGACGAGGAGTACCAGAAGCGAGCGGAGACCCTGAGCGGCATCCTGAGCCTCGTCCTCGGGGGAGTGGTCCTGGCCATCGGGGGCATGGTCCTGCTCGGCCAGCTAGGCGTGAGCATCGGCCCCATCATCGCTTCCGCCGGGATTCTGGGCCTGGCCATCGGCTTCGGGGCCCAGAATCTGGTCCAGGACTTCATCAGCGGATTCTTCCTCCTGCTCGAGGACCAGCTCCGAGTGGGCGACGTGGTGGAGACCGCTGGAAAATCCGGCCTGGTGGAGCAGGTAACCCTGCGGATGATCATCATGCGCGACCTGGCGGGGAACGTGCACTACGTCCGCAACGGCAAGGTGGACATCGTGACCAACATGAGCAAGGAGTACTCCCGTTACGTCTTCGACATCCGCGTCGCCTACCGCGAGGACCTGGACGAGGTGATGGATCAGCTCCGGCGCGTGGACGAGGACATGCGGCAGGACCCGGAATACGGACCGAACATCCTCTCCCCCATCGAGATCCTGGGAGTGAATGAGCTTTCCGAGTCCGGGGTGGTGGTCAAGGCCCGCACCACGACCAAGCCGGTGATGCAGTGGTACGTGGGCCGGGAGTTCAACAAGCGACTCAAGAAGCGCTTCGAGGAGCAGGGAATCGAGATCCCCTACCCCCATCGCGTCCTCACCTTCGATCGGGACACCGCGGACTGGGTTGCCCCTGTGCGCATGGAGAGTGTCAGCCCTGAATCCGGGAGCTCCCGGGAATAAAAACACCTTCGGAACCCCAGGCCCGGATGCCCGAGGAGGGAGACGGCGCCCGAATATCCCGGAACATGAGGGACGGACCTCACGGTTGTTCGCGGAGCTACGGAGATCAAACCCATGACCACCACGATCCTCGCCTTCGGCAACAGCCTCACCGCGGGATTCGGCCTGCCTACGGACAAGTCCTTCGCTTCCCTTCTGGACGAAAAGCTTCATGAGGAAGGACTGCAAGCCCGGGTCATCAACGGAGGTGTCTCCGGAGACACGACCTTCGAGGGACTGCGCCGGCTGGACGGTCTGTTGCGCTCCCGTCCGGACCTCGTCCTTGTGGAGCTCGGGGCCAACGATCTTCTGATGGGATTGCCCGTGCAGACGGTGCGGGCCAATCTAGAGCATATTGTGGATACCTGCCTGAACACAGGAGGCCATGTGATCCTGGCGGGAGTGCGCTCTCTGGAGGGAATGGACGGGGATTACACCGAGCGCTTTCACCGCATGTACGAGGAGCTGGCCAAGTCGAGGCACATTGCCCTCGTGCCGGACTTTCTGCCCGGCATTCCGGGAGATCCGGATCATACCCTGCCCGACGGGCTTCATCCCAACGAAGCCGGGACGGAACATATCGTGCACACTGTCCTGCCCTTCCTGCGCCCCTTCCTTATCCCCCTCGCCAGCCGCACCTGAGTCTATCGCATTCTCACAGACCCAACTGCTCGAGGGACAGTTGATAAAGCCTATTGTATTGGTCGTACGCCCTTTCCATATGGGATGCGGAAATGTTCGGACCGATCCGTTGATTCGCTTTCTTCAGGGAAAAGGTGGAATGAGTATGGGGCAGATTGATATGCTCCGCAAGAGCGGAGAGAATCGCATCCGAGTTTTCGGACAACATCTCGAAATTGATAAAGTAAACATTCTTCATCTCCCGACAGAGCTGGAAAAGATAGCTGTATACGCTTATCCATTGATCGAGCCAGTAGGAAGTTGATGT
>CAYFSD010000087.1:0-7053 GCA_964345705.1 uncultured Desulfohalobiaceae bacterium | reverse complement strand
AGGTCACTCCAGGAGGGGAGCGCCTCCAGGACCCAGTCGATCAGCGAGGACTCCAGATCCGCTGCGGCGATGTCCTGCACGCAGTGGGCCACGCCCAGATTGGCCGGCTCGATCTCCACCCGGCCGGAGTCCGGGGAGTCCTCCCCGCTGATGATCCGGAGCAGGGTGCTTTTGCCGCTGCCGTTTCTGCCCGCCACGGCGAGCTTGTCCCCGTTCTCCAGATGCAGGGACACGTCGCGGAACAGGGTCCGGTCGCCGATGGACTTGGACAGGGAATGGAGCAGGAGCTTGCTCATAAGAAAAGCCGTGGTGATTGAGTGTCTGTGGTTCGTGAGGCATCGATTCGGGCCCGGAGCCGGATACAAAAGCCTCAGAGGCACCCCGGGCAGATGCCGTTCTACCGCACCCACCCGGCCGTATCAAGCCACATCGCGAGGACCGATGCGTCCGGAGGAAGGGGGTTGCCACCGGAGGGCATCCTCCGCCCTTGCCAGAAAACAGGTGTTCTTCTATATTGGAAAATAGCTCGTTTTTGTCCGGCTAACCCAAAGATCGAGCCCCCCTGAACATGAACCCGACCCGGGAGGTCCTCCATGCCCAGAGTTCAGATCATCTTTTACAGCATGTTCGGCCATGTCCATCGCCTGGCCGAGGCGGTGGCCGAGGGAGCGCGGCAGGTTCCGGATGCGGAGGTGAGCCTGCACCAGGTCCCGGAGCTGGTCCCAGAGGACAAGCTCCGGGAAAGCGGGGCCTTACAGGCCAGGGAGGCCTTCTCCCACATCCCCCTGGCGCGGCAGGACCGCCTCGCCGAGGCGGACGCCCTCATCTTCGGCACGCCCACGCGATTCGGGAATATGTGCGCTCAGATGCGCAACTTTCTGGACCAGACCTCCTCCCAGTGGCAGAAAGGGGAGCTCGTGGGCAAGGTGGGCAGCGTCTTCACCAGCACCGCGAGCCAGCACGGCGGCCAGGAGACCACGCTCACCAGCTTCCACACCACCCTGCTGCACCACGGCATGATCCTGGTTGGCGTGCCCTATTCCGAGCAGCGCCTGCTCACCATGCGGGAAATAAGCGGCGGCACCCCCTACGGAGCCAGCACCATCGCGGACGCGGACGGATCGCGCATGCCCTCGGAGAACGAGCTGGCCATCGCCCGGACCCAGGGTGACCGAGTGGCCGGCATCGCCGCACGGCTCGCCTAAGAGGAAAGATCCGGGAGACACAGAAACAGGAGAAGGAGGGTCCCCATGACCGAGCGGAGCTGGCAGGAACGGATCAACGAAATCTTCGCCACCACCGCGCCCCCTGAGGCGAACGCGGAAACCATGACCGTCTATCTCCGTCATCTGCGCGCGAACCTCGAACACCCCTGCTACCTGATGCAGACCCACGAGGAGACTCTCCGCGCCGAGCCGCTGCTTCTGCTGGACTTGGCCGGTGACGTGGACCCGGAGCAGGGCATTTTGGCCCGGGTCTGCCGCTCCTCCGACGGGCGGGAGTTCACCCTGCCCCTGTCGGAGCTGGAGTGCTGCGAGGACAGCTCTCCGAACAGCGACCTGGTGGAGGACTTCTCCCGCTGGTTCATGTACACCATGCTCCGGCGCATGAGCGGCTTCGAGGTCTAATATCGGGTCCCCAAACAAGGATAAGAACCCGGACGCTGCCTGGTCTTCTGGATCATGTCTTCTGCCGCCGCGTCTCCGCGCCGTTGCGCGAGCTATTCTTTAGATGATCGGCTCCGCGGGGTTGCCATCACCGCGATCATGGCCTACAAAGCGGGTTTGCCTCCGCAAAGCCCCGAGCCCCCTGTATGCCCCAGAGCCGAAATTCCCCCAAGCAACGCGGCCTTCTCTTGATCATTTGCGGCGTCCTGGTCATCAGCTTCGACGCCCTCCTGGTTCGGCTGGCCGAGACGGACAGCGCGAACGTCATCTTCTGGAGGGGGACGTTCATCTTCCTCTCCATGTATGCGGTCCAGATTCTGCGGAAGCGGCCCACGCCCATCCGGTCCGTTCTCCGGGGAGGGGCGCCGGCGATGGGCAGCTCCCTCTTCTGGGGCGTGGGAGGTGTTTTCTTTGTCAGCGCGGTGATGTACACCGACGTGGCCAATGCCGTGGTCATCATCTCCCTGTCCCCGCTCTTCGCCGGGCTGCTCACCCGGATCTTCGGCATCGAGACCCTTCCCCTGCGAACCTGGCCGGCCATCGGCTGCGCCTTCGCCGGAGTGGTCGTGGTCTTCTACGGCTCCCTGGACACCGGGGGCATGACGGGCAATGCCATCGCCCTGCTCGCGGCCCTGAACATCGGGAGCAACCTCACCCTGCTCCGGCGGAACACCTGGCTGGACCCCCTGCCCCTGATCTGTGTGGGCGGCGCGATCATGGCCCTGTTGAGCCTGCCCTTCGCCGCCCCCTTCAGCCTGGAGCCCGGGACCTACCTCGTGCTCGCCCTGATGGGGCTGGTCCAGATGCCCACGGCGCAGGTGCTGATCAGCCTGAGCACGCGCTACCTGCCGTCCCCTGAAGTGAGTCTCTTCCTGCTCGTGGAGACCGTATGCGCCCCCATCTGGGTCTGGCTCGCCCTGGGGGAGGAGCCCCCGGGTCTCACCTTCCTGGGGGGGGGGATCATCCTGGCCACCCTCATCGTCCACTTCTGGCTCGGTCTCCGGGAGGTGGAGGAAACGGGAGAACCGCATTCCCCTGGAGCCGACACGGCCCGCCCGGCAGCCTGGAATCCCGATCCCGAAGCCAAAAACCGCCAAGACGCCAGGGAGGCCAAGGAATAGAATGAGGCGCAGACGCGCACAGGGAGCCTCCCCGGAATGAAGGGAAAGAAGCCGGCCTCGCGCCGCACGCATCAGACCGAATCCCTGGCCCGGAGCTGTTGCGATATCCTGGTCCGGGTCCTCGGGGCCGTGCTGATGCAGGGCAAGCCCGCCGATCGGGTCCTGAGGGCCCTGCTGCGGCAGCGCTCCGGGCTGGGACCGCGGGATCGCGAGCTCATCGCCGGGACCGCCTTCAGCCTCTTTCGCTGGTGGGGCTGGCTCAAGATCCTCGCCCCGGATTCCTTCCGAACAGGGTCGGTCACCTCCACCGGAGCCGAGCCCTTCCCCGAGGACAACATCAATTCCGGGGCTCCGGATCTTCGGCAGTGGAGCGCGCTCCTGCTCGCGGCGCAGTACATGGAATGGGATCGCCCGCCGCCGACGGCCCGCCCCCTGGCCCTGCACGCCCTGGGGAACCCCAAGGAAGCGGATCGATTGTGGAGCCCCTCCCCGCCCGCGGACCCGGGCAAGCGCATGGGCCGACTCTCCCTCGTGCTCCCGGGGAAGGAGCGTCCGCGGAAAACATGGCGGACAAAGGATCTGATCCCCGCCTGGTCCCGCACCCGGATCGCCTCCCCCAGGCCCCTGAAGGAGCTCATCCGCTGGCTGCAGACCCCGCCACCGCTCTGGCTCCGGCTGCAGACCACCGGGGAAAAACCCGTGCTCCGCGAGCTTCGCGAGGCCGGGCTGCGGATCGAGCGCCGTGTGCGGCTCCAGGGCCGAACCGCGCTGGCGGTCTCCGGGCAGGCCAGTGTTTACAGCCTTGCCGCCCATCAGGGGGGCCGCATCGAGGTGCAGGATCTCGCCTCGCAGTGTGTGGGCGCGATCTGCGATCCCCGGCCCGGACAGCGCTGGTGGGACGCCTGCGCGGGCGGGGGCGGCAAAACCCTCGCCCTGGCCCAGCGCATGGGGGGACGGGGCCAGGTCGTGGCCTCGGACGTGCGGGAATACAAGCTGAAGGATCTGCGCCGCAGGGCCCGCAGGACCGGCCTGCACAACATCGATCCCAGGCCGTGGGACGGGTCGAGCGTGGACAGGCGGCGCGGAAGCTTCCACGGGGTGCTCGTGGACGCCCCCTGCTCCGGCTCGGGCACTTGGCGACGGAACCCGGATGCCAGATGGAGCGCGAGCCCGGAGGAGACGGATCGTCTGGCCGAGCTGCAGCTGGCCATCCTGAAGCGCGCGGCCGGAGCCGTTCGTTCCGGCGGGATGCTCGTGTACGCCACCTGCTCCCTGTTCCGACAGGAAAACGAGGACGTGGCGAAGGCCTTCCTCCAGGACGAGAAGGCCTTCGCCCTGGAGCCGTTCACGGATCCGCTCACCGGGGAGCGGACGGAGGGAATACTGCAGATCTGGCCCTGGACCGCGGATTCGGACGCTATGTTCATTGCGCGCTTGCGCCGGAAATAAGCTCTGCCTTTTCTTCCGCCCTCGCCCTGATGAGTTTGCGCTCTCTCCCCTCCAGGCGTACACTGTACCCGACGAGCCCCCAACGGATCACTCCGGCCCCGAACACCCTTTCCGAGGTTCCGCCTATGCCCCCCTCAAAGAATCTTTGCCTTGGCTTCACCTCCTATCGGCCGGAGACCCTTGCCCTGGCCGACGGCATGATGCGCGGACACGAGGCCGTTCTCCTGGAGGAGCCGCACACGCCCGGCTTCGAGGAAATGCTTTCCGGACAATTGAATATCGAGAAATATCTGGAGCTGACGGACTACGAGTTCCCTGAATACGCGCGCGCTTCCTGCCGCCTGGCCCAAGAGCTCCGTGCAGAGGGCACCGAGGTGCTTCAGGTGGACCCCTTCCTGGACGAGCTCCTCGGGATCCACGAATTCTTCGTCTCCGGGGGAAGCCCGACAGAGATCCGCTCCGGCACGATCACCCGGCAGGTGTACGATGCCGAGCGGGAGTGGACCAAGCGGCTGCTCGCCTTTTACCAGGCCTCCAGAGGCGCAAGTTTTGAACGGATTGTCGCCTCGGTCAAGGCCTTCGCCCGCGCGGACGCGCAAAAGGGACGGCTGCGCGACCGCATGCGGGCGGAGAAGATCGCAGAGATCCTCGCGGATTTCAAATCGATATACGTGGAAGCCGGATATATCCACGTGCCCCTCATGCCCGAGCTCTTCCAACGACTGCCGGACTCCTGTCGCCTCAGGCCCGTATACCTCATGGAACCCGTCCTGTTCAGGCTCATGGGCAGGCGCCGCCTCCTTGGCCCGGGCGACGTTTTGACCCTGCTCTACGCCTTCCGGCCCGACCGCGTGGAGCCGCGCCACGATCTCCTGGCCGCCCGGAGCCTTGTCTACAACAAAGTGGTGGACAAGGAGGAAATGGTGGGCAAGGAAGGCGCATATCCCCACGTCCAGGACGAAATCGAGGCCATCGAGCTGGCGGCGTCCCTGGACTTTGAGCAGTGCCGCGAGCTCTTCTTCCGGCTCCGGCCGCTTGCCACCTCCGAAGCCAAGGCCCGGGCCCGGGATTGGATCCGAATGCGCTCCAGCTGAGCATCAGGACTCTGCTGTCCCGTTCCTTTCCAGCCGACAAAAGAATGTCCCGTCCGGTGCTTCCCCGAACGGGACATTCCGCGGCCCCTACTTGAGCGCGATGCGGCTCGCGAGCCGTCGGGTTAGTGACTTGTCGAGCGTGTTTCTATTGAACCAGGGCAAGGAAAGAGCGATCCGGCCCTAGTAGAGCATGCCTCCCACGTACACCCCGGCTCCCACGAAGAGATCCGTGTCCGGGATCCGATAGATGTAGGTCTGCTTCTTGCGGGGCGTTCTCTCCCCCGGCCTGGGCCACATGTAGTCCACCCAGCCGTCGCTGGAATCCCGGGCCAGGTTGACGAAGTGCACGAAGAGGGCCTTGCCCGTGGGATCGGTGATGAGCAGGCAGTGCTTTTTCTTGGTCAGCTCCGGCTTGAAGGGATGGGCCAGCATCTTGCCCTCCAGGTCCATGAGGAACACGTAGGAATCCTTCCAGACAAAGGGGCCGCTGGGATCCCCGATCACCTCGATCGCCTTCTCCAGGTCGTGGTTTTGGACATAGGTTGCCGCTTCGTTGCACTTGACCACGCACTCCTCCTTGGTGGCCGACTCATTCGCCTGAGCGGCGGCCGCGGTGACCACCAGCCATGCGAGGATCAAAACTGTTAAGAGGCCTATCCGTCGCATATCCCCCTCCTTGTGGCTGCCCGTTTGTTCCTGCCTGCTTCAGGCATCAGCGGAGCCAGGGCCTGCCCGCGGGCAGGACGTCCTTGCCGAAGACACTGGCATACAGGACATGACACATCATGTACAGCGCCGCCAGGGCGCAGGCCATGAGCTCGTACCCCGCGATCACGGTGAACCCGGGATAGCCGAAATGGGCGATGTCCAGCAGAATGAACCCGATGAGCAGCAGGGTGAAGACCACGGCCAGGCCGCCATTGATGCGCATGGCCGGGATCCACATGATAAAGGTGTACAGGGTCCAGGCGACCAGAAACCAGCCCACGTCCGTCTGGCTGGAGTGGTAGATGTTGAAGTGGTTCAACATGAAGATGACCCCCAGGGAGATCCAGAAGGACCCATAGGAGACAAAGGCGGTGAACCCGAAGTTGTTCCCCGAGGGATATTCCAGAAAGCCTGCGATCAACTGGGCCAGGCCTCCGTAGATAAAGGCCATGGAGATGATCGGTCCCACATCGCACCAGCCCACATTGTGGAACTGCAGGAGCATGGTGGTGATCCCGAACCCAGCGAGCCCCACGACAGCCGGGTTGCCCTTCATTTCCGCACTCGCCATGCACGCCTCCTTTGTTGGCCAGGGTGGACACTCCAATCGCCTCACGAACGCTATTCCCATCCCGCCACTGGGGAATGTGGGCCGCAAGAGGGAAGAGCCGGGATGGCCCAGCGAGAGACCCGGGGCATACCGGCGTGTGCTTTGCCAAACAGCATTCACTTAAAAAAACACATTTCTTCCTGCCAGTTTATAGATGAAACGGGCCTTTTTGGCAAGAGGAAAATGAATGAGCTCGCCTCTTTTCTCCAGAGGTAACTATTCAGCACTTTGATCCGACCACGGGCACGGGGTCCTTGAATCAACCGGCCTTCGGCTCTGAATAAGTCCCCGTCCGGCATTCTCCTGGCTTTTCTCCGTGTGATCCCGGATCCCGGACATCATGAAGTGTCGGAGGGAAAAAAGAGGGCAGATCCGAAGGCCAGCTGATTCAAGGACCCCGTGCC
>CAYFSD010000086.1:0-7058 GCA_964345705.1 uncultured Desulfohalobiaceae bacterium | reverse complement strand
AGCTCCTGGAGCTGGCGGGAAACTATCGCACCGCGATCATGTGCGCGGAAAAGGATCCGGCTAAGTGTCATCGTTTCCTGTTGAGCGAATACCTGGAGGAGCTGGGGCACGGGGTGGTGCACTTGTGAGGGTTCACGGTTCTGCGTTCTGCGTTCCGCGTTCACGGTTTGAGGGGGAAGGTTGGGTGGAAGACGGAGATCGGTCGGAAGACGGAAGACAGAGGACGGAAGACGGAGATCAGAGGTCGGAGATCGGAGGTAGGAAGACGGAGGACAGAAAACAGTAGACGGACCCATGAGGAGAAGGCACCCGTACGGGTCCACTGTTGCCTCATCCATCCCGAGGTCCCAAACGGTGAACGCGGATTCGGAGGTCGGAGGCCAGACGTCAGAGGTCAGACAGACTGAAGACAGAGGACAGAGGACAGAAGAGAGGGCGAAACAGCCGGAGAGCGAGGATCAGGGGAAAGGAGGCCGAGGAGCACGAGCCATGGAGCTGGCTCATGGCTACAGCTGTGGCTTGATCTTGCCGGTTACATACTGGTGGATCACGGAGGCCAGAATGGTTTGATAGGGGATATTGGTTTCCGCGCTCCTGCGCTTGAGGCAGAAAATATCGTACTCCGAGAGCCGGATGTTAATGTTTCTGGTCTTGGTCAAATAGCTTCGAGCGGCGTCCCGAGCCTCCTCCAGCTCGTCCTCGAGGCGGTCTGGTGGCTCCAGGCTTTCCGCCTTCGCCACATCATTAATAAGCTCTTTTTCATAGGAGTCGAAAGGCATTCATTTCTCCTTATCATTCTTTTTAACTTAAGCTGAACAGCAGGGATGGAATGCAACGAAACGATCGTGTCTCTCAAGGGCGAGGTTCGGCAATTTATATTCGCTCTTCCCAGTATCTCGGTTTTCTGTGAAGATGAGCAATGGCGACTACCAGGATTTCATTTTCTCGGTTCTGGTAGATAATTCCATATGGAAAACGCCGAGTCAGACATCTTCTTGTTCGTTTTGAACAGGGGTGCCAAGCATCAGGAAATTTGCCAATCCTGTCCAGAACATTCAACACTTCGGTAAGAAATTCATTGCCGAGGCCTGGAGCTTCGTAATTGTAATACTCAATGGCATCATCTAGTTCAGCTTGTGCAACCTCTAGAAAACGTATCTTCATGTTTCATCTTTACTTGTATTTTTGAAGAACATCTTCTAAAGATATTGCTTTGATCTCTCCTTGCTCATAGGCATTAATCCTATCCTCCACTTCATTTGTCCACAGGGCGTCAATTTCCTTATCGGGCTTATCAAGACTATAGATCAACTTGTCAATGAGCTCTGCCTTCTCAGCGGGCTTAAGTCTTAGCGCCTCTCTAAGAATATTATCTGTGGCAGTCATCTGAACTCTCCTTACTGTTCTCTGAGCTCTTAATAAGCTCAGGGGGGCCTGCCGTAGGGTCTTCAGGGTCCCATACTGGTGGATCACGGAGGCAAGCATGGTCTGATAGGAAATATTGGTTTCCTTAGTGGAAAATATCAGGCATTAGGGTCAGGGGCAAGGGGTAAAGAGTGGGAGTCGGGCGCTGCAGGGGCGTGTTTGACCAACCACTTTGCGTGCCCTATTCTGACCATTGAAGATGGCTATCTTAAGGAGGAATCCTCATGAGCGATATCTCGATCGCGGAAGCGAAAAACCGTCTTCCCGCTTTATTGCGGGAAGTGGAGTCCGGTGAGGCCTTGCGCATCACGCGACGGGGGCGGACAGTGGCGGTTGTGCTCGGTGTGAAGGAGTACGAGAGCCTGGTCGCGGCTGCAAAGGGCCGGCCCTCTTTGAAGGAGGTTATCTCCCGCTATCGGGAAAGCGCCTGTTTCGGATGGGGGCTCTCTCCGGAAGAGGTGGATGAGTGGCGTGATCTTTCGGAAGGGCGGAGGGTTCTGTGAGCCGAGTGGCTTTTTTGCTGGATACCAATGTCCTGTCCGAGCCGGCAAAACCCGATCCAGATCCGGGTTGCCTGCAACGGCTGTACAAGGAGCAGGACAGAGTGGCTACAACCGCCATAACAGTGCACGAAATGCGCTATGGACTGGGGCGAATGCCCTCGGGGAATCGGCAGCTCGATCTAGAGGCCTACTTGGAGCAGTTGCTGGGCTCCAATATTCCTGTCCTTGCCTATGATGAGGATGCCGCTCTATGGCATGGCAGGGTCCGTCAGCCCTGATTCTCTTCAAACGGTGAACGCTGAACCGAGAACGTGGAACGGGCAGTTTCATACCCCTTCCTCGCCGCATCCACGTTGACCCCGGCGATTTTCTCCGGCAGATGCCGCCTAATTCCCGCTTCCAGGTCCTCCACGAAGAAGGGCGCGTCCGGGACCGCGCACAGGGCGCCCAGAAGGACCGTGTTCGCCGCCCTGGAGGTGCCCGCCTCCCGGGCCAGGCGCTGGCAGGGAAGGAAGCGGCTCACCGGAGCGCACTCCCTGCTCCGGGAACGGACAAGGTCCATGTCCGGATAGGTTGCGGCGCCCAGGCTGACCCCCACGGGAAGGGTGGCCTCCTCGTTGCTCACCACCGTGCCCCCGGTGTGCAGATAGGGCAGGGCGCGCAGGGTCTCCAGGGGCTCGAATCCCAGCAGGATGTCCGCCTCTCCGCGGTCGATGCGGGGGCTGGCGTATCCCCCCAGGACAACAGCGGACTCCACGATCCCGCCACGCTGGGCCATGCCGTGAATCTCCCCCGCGGTAACGGGAATATCCTTATCATCGGCCACCAGGGCCAGGAGGTTGGTCGCGGTCAGGGTTCCCTGGCCGCCCACCCCGGCCAGGAGGATACGCAGTCGTCTCATTACCCGCTCCTTTTCACGGTCTTGATGGAATCCGCGATCTGCACGCAGACCATGCATCCGGCGCACTGATCCCCGTCAATGGCGATCTCGCCCTCGCGCAGGGTGAAGGCCGGACAGGCCAGCTGTTCCAGGCATTCGCGGGCCGCCTGGTCCTGCTCCGCCACGTACGCCGCGGTTTTGGGGGCTTTGCCCAGGGTGCGCCTGGCGAAGAGGGTGCAGGGATCCCGGGCAATGAGCACCCGGACCCCGTTTTTCTCCTTGAAGTCGCGCAGGGCGGCAAAGGTCTGCTTCAGGTTCAGGGCCTTGACCGTGGCCACCTGGTCCACGCCGCAGCCGCGCACCACGGTCTCGATATCCACCTTGGCGGGATTCTCTCCCTGCGGCGTGGTCTCCACCCCGGGATGGGGCTGGTGCCCGGTCATGGCCGTGGTTTCGTTGTCCAGGATAACCAGCAGGAGGTCGTGCCGGTTGTGCACCGCGTTGATCAGCCCGGTCACTCCGGAGTGGAAGAAGGTGGAGTCCCCGATGTAGGCCACCACGGTGCGTCCCGTGGCCCGGGACATCCCCGTTCCCCCGGAGACGGAGGACCCCATGCAGAAAAGGAAGTCCGCCGCCCGGTGCGGGGGCTGGAAGCCCAGGGTATAGCACCCGATGTCCGAGGAATAGATCGCCTCGTCCCCGAAGATCTGGCGCACGGCGTAGTACACCGCGCGGTGCGGGCAGCCGGGGCAAAGGTTGGGCGGCCGTCCGGGCAGATTTGCCTCACCGCGGCAGGGCTCGCCGTCCGTTTCGGAGAGCCCCATGAACCGGGCCAGGGCGGAGCGCACCGAGGAGGTGGAGTATTCCCCGAGCCGGGTCAGGTCCTCGCCCTTGCCCCGGATCTCCAGCTGCAGTCCCCGCTCCTGGCACAGGGCGCGAAGCTCCGTCTCCAGCAGGGGCTCCAGCTCCTCCAGGACCAGGACCCGGTCCAGACCGGAGAGGAACTCGCGCAGGAATTCCCTGGGCAAGGGATAGCTCATGCCCAGCTCCAAAATCGCGGGATCCTCCTCCAGGCCCATGTCCGCCAGGGCGTCCCGCAGATAGGCCCGGGCCATCCCGGAGACAACAACCCCCGTCCGTCCGCCGCCGGAGACGCGGTTCCACTCGGAGCGATCCGCCTCCCGGGCCAGGCCGTCAAGCTGCTCCAGAAGCACGGGATGCCGCTTCCTGGCGATGGCCGGCAGGGGGACGAACCGTTCGGGGTGCTTGGCGAATTCGCCCTTGGAGATCGTTGGCTCGACGGGGCCGAAGACCACCTGGCCCCGGAGGTGGTTGAGCCGGGTGGTGGTTCGCAGGAGCACGGGCTGCTGCCATCTCCGGGAGAGCTGGAAGGCCTCGCGGGCCATGTCCTTGGCCTCCTGGGCGGTGCAGGGCTCGAAGCAGGGCAGGCCGGCCAATCGAGCATAGTAGCGGTTGTCCTGCTCGTTCTGGCTGGAATGGCATCCCGGATCGTCCGCGGAGAGGATGACCAGTCCCCCGGGAGTGCCGATATAGGCCAGGCTCATCAGGGGGTCGGCCGCCACATTGAGCCCCACGTGCTTCATGGTCACCAGGGTGGGCACACCGCCGAGGGCGGCCCCTCCGCCCACCTCCAGGGCGACCTTCTCGTTCACCGAATATTCGAAATAGTACTCCGCCTGCGGAGCGAGCCTGTAAAAAGTGTCCGGGGCTTCCGAGGACGGGGTGCCGGGATAGCAGGTGACGCACCCCACACCCGCCTCAATGGCCCCGCGCACGATGGCCTCGTTGCCCAGCAGGACGTGACGCTCGCCCTCGGTGCGGCTCAGAAGGGGATGGCTCATGAGGTGGATTCCTTTTCCGTTTGCTTGGTCGAGGATCCCTGATTCTCGATCTTGTTCCGGAGTCGGGCGATCTTGTACTGGAAGAAGCCCCCGCGCTCGCCGCCAAGCTCGGCCTCGGACCTCAGCTGCTTGTACGCCGCCAGGGCCTGATCCCACCTGCCCTCGGCCTCGGCCGCGGTGGCGAGCTCGAAGTGGATGCTCCTGCGGAAGGCCTCGGGAGCGCCGTCTGCCAGGTCCTGCAGCAGGGCCAGGGCCTTTTCGCTCTGTCCCGCCTGCAGCAGGGCCTTGGCCCGACCCAGCCGGGCCACGGTGCGGATCTCCTCACCCCGGCTGTTCTTGGCCGCCTCGGACCAGACCTCGGCCGACTTAGCGTATTCCCCCTGTTCCAGGGCGAGATTGGCCAGCTCCAGACGCAGCCCTTGGCGGAAGCGCTGCGGCGCTTGGGGCAGATAGTCCTTAACGGCCTGCATCCGCTCTTGTGATCCCTCAATGGAAAGGATGCTCTCGATCCGTTCCTGGCCCGACTGCAAGGTCTGCTGCCGGTAGTACTTGTACCCGGAGATTCCGGCAGCGATCAGCACAATAGCTCCCACCACCAGGCCGATGAGCTTGATATTTTCCGTCACGGCCCGGACCATGGGGGCGGCCTCGCTGGAGATCTCGTCCTGCAGCCGTCGCGCCGTCCCCTGCTGCTCGGGCTGTTCGGGCTGCTCGGACCCGTTTTCCGTGGTCATGAAATGCTCCTCGATTCGAGTTCAAAGTTGAAAGTGGAAAGTTCTAAGTGAAGATTTCAAGGCCCGAAGGGCAAGGTCAAAAGCAAAATCGAAATCTGAGCAGATAAATCCTGTTTTCTACTCTGCTTCTATACTCCGGTAAGCCTGCCCAGTCTTGATCCCGGAAAGCCTCGTATAGTAGAAGGGCAGAGCACGGACCGGACAGCCTGCGAGTCCTTCTCGCGGAAGGGGCTCTTTTCTCCTTCAACGGGCCGAATATAGTGAAACGAGGATCTGTATGCAAGCCGAATTTTTGGGAGTGGGCGAGGCCTGCGAGGAGACGCTGCCCAACACCTCGGTGCTCGTGCGCGCCGGCGGCGACCCCGTGCGGCACGTCCTGCTGGACTGCGGCTTCACCGTGCCGCCCCGCCTCTTCGCCGCGCTCCCGGATCCGGAGGCCCTGGACGCGGTGTGGATCTCCCATTTCCACGGGGATCACATCTTCGGGCTGCCCCTGATTCTGCTCCGCATGTGGGAGACCGGACGGAGGAGCCCGCTGGTTCTGGCGGGACAGGAGGGCCTCGGGGACCGGGTCCGGCGGATCGCGGAGCTGGCCTATCCGGGGCTGGAGGCGAAGCTGGGCTTTGAGCTGGAGGTGAGGGAGATGGGCCCCGGAGAGCTCGCGCCATTTCTCGATCTGACCTGGAGCGCGGCGCGGACGCTCCACTCCAGGAGCAATCTGGCCCTGCGCCTGGAGGACGCGGACGCGTCCTTGTACTACAGCGGCGACGGCCCGCCGTCGGAGGAATGTGAGGAGCTGGCCCGCAATTGTGGGCTCATGGTCCACGAGGCCTATACCGCGGGCGAGGAGCGGATCCCCGGCCACGCCACGGTCCCGGAATGCGTGGATTTCGCCCGCCGCGTCGGAGCCTGCTCCCTGGCCCTGGTGCATCTGCAGCGCGAGGAGCGTCGGCGCTACGGCGGGGAGCTCAAGGAGTGGCTGGCCGGTTTCGAGGATCTCCGGGCCCTTCTTCCGGAGCCCGGGGAGGTCCTCCGGGTGGATAGTCAGTAGCAGGGCGTTGAAAATCTTCCAATTGCTGCGTTGCTTCAAAAAGTTCAAGCTTTCACGTAGGGATCCTACTGTTCAAGCTTGAACTTTTTTCGCGCCTTGCACTTGAAATTTTTGAACGCCCTGCTGGTAGGATTTTTCAACAGTCTAATAGACGAAAGGCGGGGGCAGAGGAAAGAGATTGGGAGCCAAAGACCAGAGCGCAGATCATTAAAGACCTTGGCAGAAAGAAAGCAAACCAGTATTTCTTTTAAGAGTTAGCCAACGCAGACGCCAGTGACGATTCACGAATATCGAACAATCCCCGGCAAAGGAGCACAGATATGACGGATATCGAACAGCAAATGATTGAGCTGGCCCGGGAAACCAAAACGGCCTCGCGGGAGCTGGCCAGCGCTTCCGCGGAAGCCAAGAGCCGCGCGCTGGAGCGCCTCGCCGAGCTGCTGGAACAGGAACGGAAGACGGTATTTCAGGCCAACGCCGAGGACCTCCGCGAGGCCGAGGCGAACGGCATGGCCGGGGCCATGCTGGACCGGCTCCGGCTGGGGGAGAAGGAGCTGGCCTCCATGGCCGGGTCCTGCCGGGAAGTGGCCCGGCTGGAGGACC